>JAIDQW010000246.1 GCA_029062075.1 Paramuribaculum sp. | reverse complement strand
TCTCCAATCGGCGGAATTGCACTTAACCGGAGCCCAACGAGCAAAATTCGGCTGCGAAATTAATAAAAAAGGTTGAATGAGGCAAATATTCCGGATGATATTTGCGAAGATTTATTAACTTTGCGGCAAAGTAATCATCAGCCACCCGGATGAAAATCACCAAGAGCATAAGCGAAGACAAAGTAGAAGCAGTCAAGCAGATGATAGGTGCGAGCCGCAGGATTGTGATAACGTGTCACAAGACTCCCGACGGAGACGCGTTGGGTTCCAGCCTCGGACTTGCCGCCGTTCTTGCCGGCGAGCACAAGCATGTTCATGTGATTACGCCCGATACACCCCCCAAGATTCTGAAATTTCTGCCCGGGGCAGAGAATATCTTGATAGCGAGCCGCTTTCATGACCGCGCCAAGCACCTGCTGGGCACAGCGGACCTGGTGTTTTGCATGGACTACAACGCTCCGATGCGCATAGACCGTCTCGAGCCCCTGCTCATGGAGAGTGCCGCTCCCCGCATAATGATAGACCATCATCTGGACCCGGAGGACTTTACCGATGTTGCTATCAGCAACCCCGAAGAATCGAGTACCTGCGCCCTGCTGTACCGTCTGCTCTATCAGATGGGCTGGTCGGGAAAGATTCACGCCGAAGCGGCAACCTGCATCTACACCGGCATGCTCACGGACACCGGCAATTTTTCTTACAACTCCAATAATCCCGACCTATATCTCATTATAGCGCGTCTGCTCACTACCGGCATCAACAAGGATGAGATTTACAACACCGTCTGGAATACCAACAGCGTGAACCGGCTGCGTATCTGCGGCTTTGCGATATACCGGAGGATGATACTTCTGCCGGAATATTCCCTGGCACTGATTACCCTAAACCGGAGCGAACTCAGAGAGTTTGACTATATTAAGGGTGATACTGAAGGGCTTGTGAACAAGCCTCTTAGTATTCCGGGGATAGTGTGGAGCGTGTTTGTGAGGGAAGATGATGACGGCTTTGTGAAAGTGTCGATGCGGAGCACCGGTGAATTTCATGTAAACACCATCTGCGAGAAACTCTATGGCGGAGGTGGTCATTGCAACGCAGCCGGCGGTGAGTATCACGGCACAATAAAGGAGGCGGTTGAAAAACTGTTAGGCTATCTGCCTGAAATAACCTCCGAATTAGAAAAAACGAAAGAATAAAAAATTACACCTATATTATATATGAAGATAAGAATCAGAAGTACGCTTATGGCAATAGCCGCAATTGTGGCTTGCGTGTCAATTCAGTCGTGCAGCGACAAAAAAAGCTATGCAGAGCTGCTTGAAGATGAAAATAAGGCAGTGAATGTGTTTCTTTCCGATCACAGGGTGATAGCCGAGATTCCCGCCGACGGTAAATTTGAAACCGGCGAAAACGCCCCCTACTACCGATTGGATAATGAAGGCAACCTTTATATGCAGGTGATCAGCGTCGGCAACGGCGAAATGGCTACCGACAATCAGGTGGTTTACTTCCGATTCAGACGAGCCAACCTGGCATACTACGGCAACGGCGGGGCTATGGAATGGGAAGGAAACAGCGATAACATTGAATCTGGCGACAAGTCATTCCGCTTCAACAACACCTCGCTTGAGTCATCATACCAATGGGGCACAGGTATTCAGAAACCCCTCGAATACCTGCCCCTGAACAGCCAGGTTCGCCTCGTTGTGAAATCACAGCTCGGCTTGACGAGCGAGATAGCTTACGTTGTCCCGTTCCTTTACGAGATACGTTATTTTCCCGCAAAAATCTAATAATTCAAGATATGTCACTAATCAAATCAATCTCAGGTATCCGCGGTACTATCGGCGGAGCTCCGGGTGAAGGACTTTCACCGCTCGATATTGTCAAATTTACAGCTGCCTACGCAACATTTATCCGCAAGAACACAACCAAGACAAGCAATGTGATAGTGGTTGGACGCGACGCACGTCTCAGCGGCGAGATGGTGAGCGGCATTGTTGTGTCAACCCTTTGCGGTATGGGCTTTGATGTAGTTAACATCGGACTTGCATCAACCCCCACAACTGAAATTGCTGTGACAGCAGAAAATGCCTGCGGAGGCATAATCATCACCGCCAGCCATAACCCGGTGCAGTGGAACGCATTGAAGCTGCTCAACGAAAACGGTGAGTTTCTTAATGATGCCCAGGGCAAGGAAGTGCTCGCTATCGCTGCTGACGATGCCTATACTTTCGCTCCCGTGATGGAGCTCGGACATGAGCAGATAAACACCACATACAACCGTCGCCATATCGACTCAGTGCTCGCTCTCGACCTCGTTGATGTCAAGGCTATCGCAGATGCCAACTTTACAGTAGCGGTTGATGCGGTTAACTCTGTAGGCGGAGTGGTTATTCCCCAGCTCCTCAAGGCGCTTGGAGTGAATAACGTCATCGAGCTCAACTGCGAGGCTACCGGTAAATTCGCCCATACCCCCGAGCCAATCCCGGAAAACCTCACTCAGATTTCAGATCTCATGAAAGAGGGTCGCGCCGATGTAGGGTTTGTTGTTGACCCGGATGTTGACCGTCTCGCTATCGTTATGGAAAACGGTGAGATGTTTGTTGAAGAATATACTCTCGTGGCTATCGCCGACTATGTCCTTTCTCAGACACCCGGCTCTACCGTGAGCAACCTCAGCTCTTCGCGCGCTCTCCGCGATGTTACCGAGCGCCACGGATGCTCTTACAGCGCCAGTGCTGTAGGTGAGGTGAATGTAACCACAAAGATGAAAGAAACCGGAGCCGTGATAGGTGGCGAAGGAAACGGTGGAGTGATATACCCCGCCAGCCACTACGGCAGGGACGCACTTGTTGGTGTTGCGCTCTTCCTTACCCTTCTCGCAAAGAGTGGCAAAAAGGTGAGCGAACTCAAAAAGACTTATCCTGCTTACGCAATAGCAAAAAATAAAATTGAACTCACACCCGATATTGATGTGGATGCTATTCTTGCTGAGGTCAAGAAAAAATATTCAAACGAAACCATCACCGATATCGACGGAGTTAAGATTGATTTCGCAGATTCATGGGTACACCTCCGCAAGAGCAATACCGAACCGATTATCCGAATCTACTCCGAGGCTTCCACTATGGAGGCTGCCGATGAGCTTGCCCGTCAGATTAAGGACGTAATCGCATCAATGACTGCGTGAAAAACTTAGTAATAGCATTATTGGCATCACTGCTGCTCCTGCCGGCTGCACCGGCACGGGCGGCAGTGCCTGCTTTAACGGGAAACGGTATGGCTTTTGTGGCTATACCGGTGGCACATCTCAGAGCCGAACCGGCTCACTCGTCAGAAATGGTGAGCCAGGCTTTGCTCGGCACTCCGGTGAGCGTAAATGACACCGTTGGCGAATGGATTTCCGTTACGCTTCCCGATAACTACTCCGGCTACATCAATTCATCTTCGCTTGTTGCGGCTTCGCAGCAGGATTTTGAAGAGTGGAAAGCGTCACCGAGGATTCTGATTGCTGCTCCTTCTACTGTAGATGTGGTTGAAGATACCATCCGTGGCAGGAGGCTGACATATCTTATGAACGGAACTGTTGTGAAAGGTGAAATATGCGATGGCGGAAATTTCATACAAATATCTCTGCCCGACGGAAAAGCCGGATACATCCGGGCTGATGCCGCGGAAAAGTTCGGAGAATCCTTTTCGCAATATACCGATACGGATTTGGTCTTCGCAACCGCCTCGCTTGCGCTTGGAGCCCCCTATCTGTGGGGAGGAACAACACTTCTTGCACCCGACTGCTCGGGGTTGGTGAGAAGATCCTATTTTGCTGCCGGGTTGCTATTGCCCCGAGATGCCTCGCAGCAGGCACTTGTAGGTGTGGAGATTCCGCTCGGGCGTCAGGACCTCTGGAAGAGGGGAGACCTGCTATTCTTTACCAACGATGCGGGTAAAATCACCCATGTGGCTATTTATGACCGGAACGGACGCTATATTCATTCTTCCGGCAAGGTTTTCAATGCATCGGTAAATCCGGAGGATGCATTGTTTATTCCGCGCAAAGTTGCCCTCGTTGTTCGTATCGCCGGATGCGAGGATACTCCCGGAATTGTTCGCCTGACCTCTCACCCCTGGTATTTCTGAATGAAGAATAAGATATTTGTGCTGCTGATTGCTCTCGCCATTGGGATGACCGCCTTCGCTCGGACGGAGGAAAAGCCTCATGCCAAGAGGTATTATCTTGATGACGTGGCGCAGTTTGTCCCTACTATAGCAAATTTCGGATTGAGCGTTTGTGGTGTCAAGGCGGCACATGATTGGCGTGAGAGACTCGCTCTCACAGCAACATCCATGATAATATGTGAAGGAGTCACCTTCACCCTTAAGCATACTATCCACTCAACACGTCCTGATGGCACCGACAATCACTCTTTTCCTTCCGGACACGCTGCTCGTGTATTTCGGGGTGCTGAGATGCTCCGTGCAGAGTATGGTTGGGGGTGGGGTGCAGCTGGCTACTCTGTGGCGGTCGGGGTCGGGGCTCTCCGCATTCACCACCACCGTCACCGTTTTGGAGATGTGGCTGCAGGTGCCGCTATAGGTTTCCTGAGTGCCAGAGCAGCTTACCTTATTCTGCCGCTTGAAAGAAAACTTTTTGGCTGGAACAAGAGTGAGGTAACAGCTGTTGCCGCTCCGGCTTGGTCGCAGGAAACCCGGTCTTTTTCACTTGCAGCCTCCATTACATTCTGAAATATGGAATCTTTAAGCAAAAAGTTTGTTGTTCTTTTATATTTCGTGCTGATTTCATTTAATATATCGGCGCAACTTGTCAGGAATGACCGCCTGCTGTCATTCGAAGATGATAAAGTCCCGGCGTTGGTTACA
>JAIDQW010000245.1 GCA_029062075.1 Paramuribaculum sp. | reverse complement strand
TTTCAACACTTGTGCCGATGTATGTCAAGAGAATGTATCAGGATGACCCGGCGCTTGCTAAATCCAAAATTGTTTTCTCTTTAAGACCGGAAAAGTTTGAAGGAAATCTTGATGCTCGCTTAATTGAAAAACTCAAGTCGCTCCAGTTTCCTGAAGAGGACCTCGCTGTGCTCGGTGATCAGCCAGCTGACGATACTACACTAAATAAACTTGCTATTCTGCATTCTGATGCCGTGGTAGTTACATCTTCAGATGTTGATTCACAGCTGATAGAATACGCACGGTCACTCGCCAAACCGGTTCTTGAATACACCGGCAACGAAGATTACGCAGATAAATACTCAGAATTCTACACCTCTCTTGTTGAGGAAGGCAAATAAGCCTGATAACAATGAAATCGATAAAATCATTAGCTACCGTTATCGTCGCTGCCATCGCTCTTACAGCATGCCAGGATGACACTACTACTGTTGGCTCTTCTCTCATCACAGAGCAGACCGTAATAACTATCGACAGCGCATTCACTGTGTCGGGAAGCACAGTTCTCGAGCCGGTTGTGCAGTCACGAACTATAACACAGCTGCTCGGATGCCTGGACGCAAAAGAGTTCGGAGCATTCAAATCCGACTTCGTCTGCCAGTTCCTCCCCTCACTTAGCCTGGAAACAGAAGGCGTTTCAGTTGAGGATATTGACTCAGCTAAACTGATAATGTTTATGGTGCCTGGAGATTTTACCGGAGACTCGCTTGTGCCAATGGGCATCGAGGTATATCCACTTACCAAGCAGCTCCCGTATCCTATATACAGCAATTTCGACCCAAAAGACTACTTTGACGGGTCAAAAAAACTGGGCTCGACTATCTACACTGCTCCCGCTATGTACAACGACTCCATTAACGCCCTTAATTTCAGATCTTTTTCAGTTCCATTGCCAAGAAAACTCGGTCAGGATCTGTACAACGCATATCTTCAGGACTCTTCCATGTTTGCTCTTCCGGACAAATTCACGACTCTTTTCCCTGGACTTTATGTTACTACCTCATTTGGATCCGGTAGAGTTA
>JAIDQW010000244.1 GCA_029062075.1 Paramuribaculum sp. | reverse complement strand
TGCTCCCGAGGCTATGACGCCCATATCCGCCTGATACTCGTGCACGGTTTTCAGCTCCTCGCGCATAAGCCATGCCGCCGGATTAAACCAGTTGAAAATCACAACAATCTGAGCTACCAGCAGGTCAATCCAATGCTTTAGAGCGATATGCTGCTCCTCATGACACACAATCATCTCACCTCCCTCTATAAAATCTTTCTCAGGAAGCACAATATACCGCATCCAGCTGAAAGGAGCTATGGAGTCATCCTCACTTATAATCAGAGTGAACCCGCTACGTTTAATCTTACGCCCGAGATGCACGATGGTCCATAGTTTTAGCATGTTGACTATGGTCAAAACAATCATGACAAACACTCCGGCAAGATATATCCACAACAGCACAGTCGGCACTATGCTTTTGGATATAGTCCCCACAGCCGTCACCTCTATCGGTCCTATAACTTTAGGTTTTTGCGTAAAGAGTGACATGAAAGGTGCAATGCCGAAAGCTACAACATAAATAGCCAGAAGCACGCAGCGGTTGAATGAATGCTGATTCTCGGCAGCCATAACCCATCGGTAAACCAGATACAGAGCCAACAGCACGAATCCTCCCGTAAGAGAATAGTAAAACAGAGTAGCCGGCATCCTAAACCTCCTTTCTACCTTTTTCAACCTGCTCAATGAGCTTTTTCAGCTCATCGACAGATATTTTCTCCTCTTCCACAAGGGCTGACACCGCGCCCATATAGCTGTTGCCGAAATAGTTCCTTATCAGCTCTCCGAAGGTTTTCCTGCGAAAGTCCTCCATTGCCGCTATCGCATGATAGCGGTGAGAGCCTCCCACTGCTTCATGACCCACATACCCCTTCTGCTCCAGAATCCGCACAAGAGTGGATACTGTGTTGACATGAGGCTTCGGATCACTGTAATATTCAACCATCTGCTTGACAAACATCGGACCATGCTCCCACAGAAGCATCATTATCTCCTCCTCCTTTTCTGTGAGGACTATCTTATCTCTTTTCTTAAACATATATGGAAGATTTTGCGGCAAATATATAACTAATTTTTTAGTTGAAACTCACCTTCAACTATTTTTTTAGTTAAGAATGTATAATAAAAAAGGAACGGCGTCGAATCCGACGCCGCTCCGGGAATTTATATCGCTAAAACGATCAGTCGATTTCTTCATCAGCCTCGTAGCCGCCCATTTCGCGGATAGCGTTTTTGAGCATGGTGTATTGCTGGAAGAGGTGGTTTACAGGCACCTCACCCTTGGTGTAGTCATGCA
>JAIDQW010000243.1 GCA_029062075.1 Paramuribaculum sp. | reverse complement strand
ATTGGTAGCCGCGTTAGACTTAGGAGCTAATGTCTCAGGACGTGGGGGGTCGAGTCCCTTCATGCGCACAA
Organism: Paramuribaculum sp.; assembly: GCA_029062075.1. Classification (GTDB taxonomy): domain Bacteria; phylum Bacteroidota; class Bacteroidia; order Bacteroidales; family Muribaculaceae; genus Paramuribaculum. The sequence goes on along the minus strand of JAIDQW010000243.1, from coordinate 1,257 downwards.
AACCATTGCGGGTGTGGCAAAATGATAAATTTTGATGCACCCTCTTTCAGTTTACAACTTATGAGTTATGAGTGCTATTAACTACAAACTTTCACTTATCAAGGGCATTGTGTTTGACATTGACGGAGTTCTCTCACCGTCAACCATACCGATAGCTAAGGACGGCACACTCCTAAGAATGGCGAATGTTAAAGATGGATTTGCCATAAGACTCGCAGCTAAGCGTGGTCTAAAAATAGCGATTATCTCAGGCGCCGACGCCTATTATATGAAAAACAGAATGGCTCCGCTCGGAGTAAAGGATGTTTATCTGAATATCTCTGAAAAGCTCCCTACACTGAGAGAATGGATGAGAATCAACAGTTTTTCATCCGAAGAGGTGGCGTTTGTTGGAGATGAGGTTACTGATATCCCGCCAATGACCCATATTGGACTATCTGTTGCACCGGCAGATGCTGCCACTGATGTGAAATCCATTGCCAGTTATATTTCACCCTTCAAAGGTGGTGACGGTGTGGCACGGGATCTCCTTGAGCAGATTCTCAAAGCAAAGCGTCTGTGGCTTGATACAGATGATTCATACCACTGGTAAATAAATCCACACCAAAATGACTGCAACCAATCCGCTATCACATTTAAGCCGATATAAAATAATTCTTGCAAGCGCATCGCCCCGACGCAAAGAACTGTTTTCGATGCTTGGAATTGAGTTTGACGTTATTCCCGCACCGGTTGATAATGAGGATTATCCGCCCGAAACTCCTGTTGAGGATATTCCGGAATACCTTGCACGCAAAAAAGCTGACGCATGTGATTTCGGTAGCGACACCCTGACTATTACCGCTGACACTGTTGTGGTTGCCGGAGAAAGAGTGCTTGGAAAGCCCAAAAACACTGACGAAGCACTTGAAATGCTATCAAGATTATCAGGTGCAACTCACAAGGTCATCACGGGAGTAGCGGTTAAAATAGGTAACAGCATTAAGAGTTTCTCAGCTGTAACCGAAGTTTCGTTTGCACGACTCACTGACAATGAGAAGGAATGGTATATTCAAACTTATAGGCCTTTTGATAAAGCCGGAGCATACGGCATTCAGGAATGGATCGGCTGTATTGGGGTAACAGGAATATCAGGCAGCTATTACAATGTAATGGGACTCCCGCTCCACCGACTTTACACCGTCCTCACTCAAATACGATAAAAATTTTTTAATATAATTATCTCGGAATTTTTGCGAAAATATCATTATCTTTGCA
>JAIDQW010000242.1 GCA_029062075.1 Paramuribaculum sp. | reverse complement strand
ATGCTCATCCTCCGTGGCAGGCTCCGCTTCATCCGCCCCGACTCCACTCAGGGCGATGCCGCCGGCTGTGGCTCTGCGCTTATCGCGTGGGGTCAGCAAAACACCGACTCCCTTGCTAATTGCGACCTATCAGGCAAATTTATATTCCTCAAGCCGGGCTAATCCCCCGGCTTTTTTATTTCTTTTTTAGCAGCTCAAAGCCTTTGTCCACCTCTTGCTGTAATACTTTGGCATAAATTTGTGTGGTCGTAATATCAGAGTGCGCAAGCATCTTGCTCACAACCTCTATTGCCACCCCCTTACTCAATGCCCACGTTGCGAATGTATGCCTACCCATGTGCATCGTCAAGTTCTCTGTGATTCCAGCTGCGGCAGCTATACCTTTTAAGTATATATTAGCTTTCTGATTGGTGACTCTATTCATATTATAATCATACTTCTCAAGTATCGCCTTAGCCTCCGGCAATAGCATGAGCTTGTATTGAGTGCCTGTTTTCTGACGTTTGTCTATGAGCCATAAAGAATCACCATTCTTCTGAATATCATCTTTTGAAATTTTAATAATATCAGCGTAAGCAAGCCCGGTATAGCAAGACAGCAAAAACATCTCTCTGACAAATTCAGCCATACCGGTCAGTGTGATTGACTCAATTGCCTGTCGCTGTTCCTCACTCAAGAATTTCCTTGATTCAGTTTTACCACGCGAAATCTTCACACCTTCATACGGTGACTTCGCCAACAATCCCTGAATTATCGCCCTATTAATATATACCTTTAAAGATTTATGATGAGAATGTATAGCCGATTGCTTCTTTAGTCGGCTATGAAGATACTCATCAAAAGCGGTAATATTCCTTAAGGTTAAGTCCTTAAAGGAATTAATTACACCCCACCCCTGCAAAATGTGGAGTGCGGATTTATGAGACTTGATTGTATTTGGTCTTAAATCCTTACGCCTTTCAATCTCAGCCTCCATCCAATCAAGGAAACTTATAGACGGCTGCTTGTTGGGATTTGTCAGTCTCTCTATGCTGAACCCGTCCTCAGAAGACAATCGTAAAACTCTTTCATAAAAACTATTTATTTTGGCATTAAGCTCCAGAGAAGCGGGATGATTAACCACCTTGCCTTGATGCCACTGATCTTTCCTCACCCTAACCCCAGTTGTGAAACGGTGTCTTATACCTTGAGAATATACCTCAATCTCAACAGTCCCATTTGAAGTTTTAGATGCTCGCCCTTTGCGGTCAAAAAGAATTTTTACTGTTGTAGCCATAATTAGGAAATTTGTGTCCTTTTTTGCACCCCAAAAAAGTGACACAAAAAAGTGACACAAATTTACGGATTTTTACGGATTTTGGCGTTATGTAGTGGAATAATTTTCCGTGCAGCGCATCCCTCAGAACGTATTAAAAACCAGCAATTTACACTGTAACACCCTTAAAGTCAGGACATAAGAAAAGGCGGCTGTGATGCCGCCTTAGTATCTCCGTGGGGAGTCGAACCCCAATCGTTGGAACCGGAATCCAATATTCTATCCATTGAACTACGGAGACTTCAATCGAAAAAGAATGTCGAGAGGTATCTTTTCCTCGGCAAAATTACTCCATTTTTCATAAATTTGCAAAAAACAAGAGAAATGAAGGTTAGAATTGAACCCGGATGGGAAGAACAGCTGAAAGATGAGTGGGATAAGGAATATTTTATCACACTGACCGATTTTGTTCGCAAGGAGTACGCAAAAGGTCAGGTATTCCCTCCTGCCGGTAAAATTTTCGCGGCTTTTGACTCGTGCCCTTTTGACAAAGTTAAGGTTGTTATTCTTGGACAAGACCCTTATCATGATATTGGTCAGGCGAATGGTTTATGTTTTTCAGTAAATCCCGGTGTACCGATTCCCCGCTCTCTTGTCAATATTTTTCGTGAAATAGCTTCTGACACCGGCAATTCTATGCCTGCAGATGGCGATTTGAGCCGTTGGGCTAAACAGGGTGTATTCCTGCTCAACTCCACTCTCACAGTGGCACCTCATCGCGCCGGAAGTCATCAGGGTAAAGGCTGGGAAGAATTTACAGATGCTGTGATTCGTGTTCTCGCTGAAAAGAAATCGGGCATTGTTTTCATCCTCTGGGGATCTTATGCGGCAAGAAAAGGAGAATTCATTGACCGCAGCAAACATCTTGTACTCACTTCACCTCACCCATCCCCTCTCAGCGCATCGCGGGGATTTTTCGGCAATCACCATTTCTCGCGCACTAACGACTATCTTATAAAACAAGGAAAGGAACCGATTGTATGGTAACCAAGTATTCTCTTGAAGAGCGTATAGCTCGAATGAAAGAACTTAGAAAACAGGGGTATATATGCTCACAGTGTGTTGCTATGGTTTTTGATGATGTTCATGGATTGACACCCGAGCTCACTGAAAAAATTACTGCCGGTTTCGGTGGAGGAATCGGTGGTTCCGGTGAGGTGTGCGGGGCTGTAAGCGCCATGGTCATGCTTGACGGATGCGTTAATTACATCAATCCGAGCGAAAAGAAAGAGTTGTATGCACATGTAAGAAATCTTTGTGAGAAATTCAAATGCGCCAACGGTTCTCTCCTTTGCCGGGACTTACGTGTTCCCGGCAAAAAGACGTGCAATGAACTCATTGAAGAGGTTATAACCGAATGCCACAATGAATTCTTTGGCTAAAGTACTGTTTCTATGTTTATTTTTGCCATTATTCTCCACTGCTGCCGGTGGAGAAGAAGTTGACACCAGGCAAAGATGTATGTCCCCCGATTTCAAAACGCTGCGGGTTCTTGTTAACGGCAGAAATGATCTGCCGGCTGTATTAGTAGCCGGGAGCAATGATGTTCTTACAATCAGCTTTGATGAACTCGCCACCGAGGCTCGCTTCCTGCGGTGGAGCCTCACTCATTGCGATGCGGACTGGGTACCGGAAAACATTTCTGACTTTGAATTTACTGATGGTATGAATGAAGCCACGGTAGATAAATATGAGTTTTCACAAGCTACTCTCACTCACTATGTTCACTATACAATCACTGTTCCAGATAAAAGGATTCCATTAAAATTATCCGGAAACTATCTTTTGAAAGTGTATGAGGAGTATAAACCGGAAAATCCGTTATTACAGGTTCGTTTCTCTGTGGTTGAAAACAATTTGAAAGTAAATGCACATGTATCTCCGCGCACCGATATAGATTATTTGGGTCAGCATCAGCAGCTTGACATTACCGTTGATACCGATGGCTCTAATTTGAGAAATCCTTACACCGATCTTACCACTTTAGTATATCAGAATCCACGTGATAACACAGTAGTTAAGCTTACCTCTCCTTCTATGGTTAACGGCAAAACAATAAATTACAGCCATCTTCGTCCGCTTATTTTTCCAGGGTCAAATGAGTACCGTAGATTTGAAACTGTTTCTACCTCGTATCCAGGAATTGGCATTGAAAGAACATGGCACTCTGCCGATGGTTATTTTGCTGATTTATTTATTGATACTCCAAGGTATTCTGCCGGCTATACCTACGATCGTACCCAGCGCGGATCATTCACCGTAAGAGAATACAATTCATCTGAAAGCGACACTGAGGCGGAATACATAATTACTAATTTCAGATTAGAAAGCCCCAAACTGCCGGTTGAGGTTCATATTGACGGAGAACTGACCTTTCATGCTCTTGATTCCTCAACTCTGATGGATTACAATCATGAATCAGGATGCTACGAAAAGAGCTTGCTACTCAAGCAGGGAGCCTATGACTACCGGTATGTTACCAAAAATCCTCGCACTGATAAAATTTCAACTGACATGACAGAGGGTAATTTTTGTGACACATCAAACAGATACGTTATATACGTTTACTACCGCCTGCCGGGAGAGAGATTCGACCGTCTGGGGGGAGTTACTTGCGCTGAACTTCATAAATAGAAAAATGACAGAAGAAGAAATTATGCTACAGATAGGAGATACACTCGTGAGCCTTGACCTTGCTGAAAGATTTTTTTGCTGCGATTTAGATAAGTGCCTGGGACAATGCTGTATAGAAGGAGATGCCGGTGCACCAATAACTACCGAAGAGTATAAGAAATTGGAAGAAATAACGCCATCGCTTATTCCGGAACTTCTCCCGGCAGCCATAAAGGTCATTGAAGAAGACGGAGTAGGATATACCGATGAAGAAGGCGACCTTGTAACATCTATTGTTGACGGTAAAAACTGCGTATATACCTGCTATGCGTCCGGTGGAAAATGCCTTTGCGCAATTGAAAGAGCCTTCCGCTTAGGTAAATGCGACTTCCGTAAGCCTATCTCCTGCTATCTTTACCCTCTGCGACTCACTGAATATTCTACTTTTACTGCTGTTAATTATCATCGATGGAAAATTTGCCGCAGTGCTGAGCAAAATGGCAGGGAACTCGGCATCAGACTATATCAATTTATGAAAGAACCCCTTATCGAACGATTCGGCAAAGAATGGTATGATGAACTCGCTGAAGCATGCGAAGCCTACCTCGCCGAACAGAAATAGTCATATATAAAACGTCTTTCTTCTACTACATATCTCTTTGTCAGTCAATCCTTTTTTTGCATACGATTCCACAAGAGAGAGAAAATCCTCGCTCTTGTAGTCATATTTAGGCTTACGCCCTCTTTTAGATTTATCCTGACTTTGAGCCATAATGTTAAATTTTACGTCTTTTTAATCGCTATATCAAATTTATTTGTTATATTTGCAGTTAAAACCGCTTGAGGCTGTGTCCCGCCTGGTGTATAACCTAATTGGGTCGCTCAAGCGGTTTCATTTTATCTTGTCAGTTATTGAGTAGAGATAACGCCTCTTTACCTTGCCACTGGGAGTTGTTTCTTCTGCTACATTCAGAAACTCGTGATTACTGCGTAATATCGCCCTGAAGTAATGAAAGCCGGTGATTCTATCCTTTCGCTGTTTTGACAATCCACTGCTACCGACATAAGTTGATGAAGCGAGCAATTCAGGCAGACGTAGCAAATCTCATCTTTTGAATGTTTGACTTCTCCGAAATGTTTCGGAGTATAAATGTCTATTCCCATAAGAATTGAATCCTATCATTATGTTTTTGTCACCTAAACTTTTGCTTATCTTCAAAGAATAGAAAGCTGACATCTTTGAGTGGTAATGACTGCGGACTAAAGCGGCAAAAGATTGTGGCTGTAACGCCCCGCCTCTTTTACCTGAATTATTGCTGCCATATATAGATATACCCTCGTTATTAACTCAGCCTCCTTACTCTACCCGTTCAACTTGACCGTCGAATACTTCACCTTTAAGGAATTTGTCGTATGGGTCATAACCTAAGCGGCGGCAGAATGCAGCCTTTGTTTCCCATGTGTCGAAAGAGAGCATCACATAAGCGTCCATATTCTGCGCCTGCTTCTGAGCTGCATCCTTGACTTGCTGCTTGACCTCTTTCATGTGGGCTGTCTTGGCTGCACGTTCCATCTGACGCTGGGCTTTCGCCTACCATTGGATTTGCCCTGACTTTCAGCCATAATGTTAAATTTACGGCTTTTTAATCGCTATATCAATTTTATTTGTTATATTTGCATCATCAAAGGTACTGATGGTCGCAGGTATGGTAGCGGGGTAGCCGAAAGGTCACATATCGAGGGTTCGAGTCCCTTCTTGCCTTTGAATAATAGCCATTAAGATGTTAATCTTGTGATGAACATTTCTTGATGGCTATTTTATTTTTACATAAAAATGCCAGCTTTCGGTCTTTCAATATGTTTTGACACGGAATTAACTCTGCTTATTCCGGATTTTCGTTCACTTCAAGAATTTTTCCGAGTGTATAGTCAACAGTTACTGCAAGGTATTCTTCACCATTACTATCTTGCAGATAAATGTAATCCCCCTTCTCATCTGTCATAATGATAGCTTCAGCGTCTTTCATCTCTATCAACATATAGGGACGTTTACCTGAATATGCACCGGTATAAAACTTAATTGCGTCATATTTTTTCGCCACTATTTCAACCGGTGAATCAGGAGAAACATCATCAAAGGCGGGGTCATCATCTTCATAGAATTTGCCCTCACACAAAAGATGTATATACTTCTTTGTTGAAGACGGACGAACATCACGGTATTCGTGAGTTTTTGTACCCGCAAGTATCTCATCAAAATACTTACGCTTTAGAGATAGTGTTAAAGTATTCATAATCAACTATATAATTTTATTTCAATTAAATATTCTCCTTATGAGAGAAATAGTCTAAGTTCTTGAAGCGGCGCGACAGTAACCACAATACTTCTCCCCTCACGGCAAGATATGATATAAATGCAAGCCATAAGCCATGATTACCTAACCTATTGAATGACAAATAAAATACTCCGAAAAACACACCCATTGCCAACGCCATAGAAATCAACATTGATCTGGTCTCGGTTGTACCGATAAATATGCCATCCCATGTAAAAGCCAAAAATCCGGCAAATGGTATAGTTGCAGCCCAATATATATAATCTTTTGATGCATAAGCTACCGCTATATCATCGGTGAGAAAACCTATAAACAACTCTCCACAAAAGGCATAAAGAGCTGTAAACACCGTAGATATAGCTATTCCAAAAATCAGCAAGTATTTAACAGTCAGATGAAAACCTACACTGTCGCAAGCGCCCTTGAATCTGCCGCTCAGACCCTCGCCTGCAAAAGCAAATCCATCCATAAAAAACGAAAATACGGTGAACAGTTGCATTATAAGAGCATTGACAGAAAGCATTGTGTCTCCCTGAGAAGCTCCAATTCTTGTAAACCATAGAGTAACTGCTATCAGGCATATAGTGCGAAGAAAAATATCAATGTTGATTGAAAAGAACCTCTTAAGCTCGCTCCAGTTAACCACCTCTCTGACATTCGGCAAACTAAGCTTGTATTTTTTAAGACAAACTGTTACTGCGGCAATCAAACCACCCCACTGAGCCATAACAGTTCCGTGAGCAAGGGCATCAATATCCATTCCGGCATAAAAAACCAATAACAGACTCCCTGCTATATTCAGAACATTTATTAGCAGAGACACCCACATCGTCACTTTTGAATTCTGCATCCCCACAAACCAGCCAGTAAAGGCAAAGATGCTAAGAGTAGCAGGTGCAGCCCAAATTCTTATCAAGAAGTATGTCTGAGCCACAATTCTCGAATCACCGGTCACATCCATTGAATCCAGAATCAGGTCGCATAACGGATTGCGAAACAATATCATGATAACACCTACCGCAACAGCAATCATAAGAGCACGGCTAAGCACAAGGGTTGACGCTACTTTGTCTCCCGCCCCGTATGCCTGAGCTGTGAGTCCGCTCGATCCCATACGGAGGAAGTTAAACAGCCAGTAAAGCATATTAAACATATTGGTGCCTATTGCTATAGCTGCAATAAACACTGTACTTCCGAGATGCCCTGCAATAGCAACATCAGTAATGCCAAGTACCGGCACTGTAACATTGGTTACAATTGCCGGTACTGACAATGATAGAATCGCGCCGCAAATAGCTTTGCGCGATATATTAGCATTTGTTTTTTCAGCCTTTCCTGGCATTAATGCTCTGAATGACGAGATATACTATGATTGCGGCATAGGCGATCACACCGAGCCACTGGTTTGTAATCACATTCATTGTGCTTTCATACTCAAAACCTGCGAATCGGGTAAGTGCGGCGAATACACCGAACAGAGCTCCGCCGGCAATAAGTCCGGAAGCAATGAGAGTACCGCGGTCACGGCGGGCATCATTAACCGCCTTATCCTTAGAGCGGGTAGATACAAACCAGGCGATAGCGCCACCAACAAGCATCGGAGTGTTCAGCTGCATAGGAATAAACATACCGAGACAGAAAGCAAGGGCAGGCACACCGAGCCAGTTTAGAAGCAGAGCAAGAACCGCACCTGTCATATACAGAATCCAGGGAGTATCACCACCCATCATGATAGGCTCGATAACCTTTGCCATAGCGTTTGCCTGAGG
>JAIDQW010000241.1 GCA_029062075.1 Paramuribaculum sp. | reverse complement strand
CGGCTATTTTGATGCCGATAACTCAAAGGAAAAGCGCAATGCCAACCGCAAAGCATTGAGTGACCAGCGGACAGAAGATTATCGAAATGGTAATTACACCCGTGCAGGAGGTGTTGTTGACCCGCTGCCTGAAGATGCCCCGGAATTTGTCAAGGATTATTTCGATTATTACAAAACGCCACGCGGATATCATCCACGCTCCGGTAATTCAACTGACGGATGGAACAGTACTTCGGCTCTCCCCTTCATGAACTTCAAATTTTATGATTATGCTGACGAACTTGAGAGTGCAGTGCTGATAGTTCATGGAGATAAAGCTCATTCCTATTATTTCGGCAAAGATACTTTTGAGAAACTGAAAGGAGACAACAAACAGATGCTCACAATAAAAGGAGCAAATCACTGTGACCTTTACGACCGACTTGATATAATTCCCTTTGATGAGATTGCAGCTTTCTATAAAGAGAATCTTAAATGACAACAAGTGAATTTTTAAGCATAATGGAGTCCGGAAATGTTATTCCGGCAGGATCTCCCATACACGTTAAAATGCATGAACTAAGTCAGGAGGCTATCCGTATTACTATGGAGATAAACAACTCCTATCACACCCATGAAGAGATAGTCGCACTGATGTCAGAACTGACCGGAACTGAAGTACACGAGAGTTTCGGTCTGTTCCCTCCATTTTACTCAGACTGTGGCAAAAATATAAGAATCGGTAAACGCGTATTTATAAACTCCGGTTGCAAATTTCAGGATCAGGGTGGAATCACTATTGGAGATGATGTACTTATCGGGCATAACTGTGTGATAGCTACAATCAATCACGCCATGGAACCTGACAAACGCGCAGACATGACTGCTGCTCCGGTGAAAATTTGCGACAAGGTGTGGATAGGTGCCAATGTTACTATTCTTCAAGGAGTAACCATAGGTGAAGGTGCGGTTATTGCAGCGGGTGCGGTTGTAAACAAAGATGTGCCTGCTCGCACTGTTGCCGGTGGAATTCCAGCCAAAGTGCTGAAACAGTTATAGTTTTACACCGATTTTATAAATCTGCCGGTAATACTCTCCGGGATTTTTGAAACAGCCTCGGGGGTTCCGACCGCTACTATCTTTCCTCCCGCCTCCCCTCCACCGGGTCCCATATCAATTATGTAATCCGCGTTACGGATAAGGTCAAGGTCATGCTCGATCACAACAATTGTGGCCCCAAGGTCAATAAGTTTTCCAAATACTTCAATCAGCTTGATTACATCCAGTGGGTGTAAGCCTATTGTCGGCTCGTCAAAAACAAAAAGCGTGTCGCTCTGTTCCCGCCCCATCTCCGTTGCCAGTTTGAGCCGCTGTGCTTCTCCTCCTGACAAGCTCGGAGTTGCCTCACCGAGAGTCAGATACCCGAGCCCAAGATTATTAAGCGTTTTTAAGCGCGAATACACGTTTTTGTGATTGGTGCACTCTTCTATTGCCTCTTCCACATCATCATCCATCAGTTCAGGCATAGAAATTTCTCTACCTGATGTCCCCGGAATTTTTATAGCCCATGCCTGCTTGCCATACCGCGATCCTTTACATTCCGGACATGGGATATCAACATCCGGAAGAAACTGTACATCAAGACTCACCGAGCCTGTGCCATCGCACACCGGACATCGGAGACTGCCGGTGTTATAAGAGAATTCACCGGCTTTAAGCTGAAGTGACTTAGCAGCATCTCCACGACTGAATATCTTGCGCAATTCATCGTGGATATTCGCATAGGTTGCCACCGTAGATCTCACATTTGCACCTATCGGAGTTGAATCAATAAGTTTGACATGCTTTATACCTGGTGCATCAACAGATTTAACATGTTCAGGCATGCTCTTACCCTCAATTGAAGCTTTGAGAGCGGGAACAAGACTTTCAAGCACCATCGTGGTCTTTCCGGAACCGGATACTCCGGTGACCACCGTCAGCCTCCCTTTCGGTATGACCACATAAAGCGGTTTTACAGTATGGATTGCATCAGTTGAAATTTCTATCTTCCACTCATCAAAAATCTCATTCACCGGAACTAAGGGACGGATACGGTG
>JAIDQW010000240.1 GCA_029062075.1 Paramuribaculum sp. | reverse complement strand
ACATCGAGCGGTAACACTCCGCCGAATGCTATCGGAAAGAAAATAAGGGAATCCACACTTTCGCCCCACAGAGTGGAGACAATAGCTCTGACCGAAAAACGACCTTTTCCTCCGGCAGAGGTTTTCATGCGGTGCATCACAAAAGCGTTAGTGAGTGAACCGCAAAGAAATGCAATGAAGCTTGCTGCAAAAATGCGGGGTACTGCACCAAAAATAAGCTGCATAGCTTCCTGTCCCTGCCAGGATTCCGCTCCCGGAAGCCATATAGCTATCTGGAGAAGCAGTGACACGAGCATATTCATGGCAAATCCGAGCCATATAACCATTCTTGCCTTATTGAAGCCATATAGCTCAACTATGCAGTCATTAATGATGTAGGAAATCGGGAAAATAGCCACTCCGGCCGTCACTGTAATGAATCCGATATTCACAACCTTGATTTCCATAAGATTGGATACGATGAGACAGATGCAGAATAGGAGTGTGAGGAGAAGAAAGGTAAAAGAATAGTTTTGTTTTGTCATTGTTCTTGTTTTTTACGAGGTAGCAAGCACTCGGTAGGTTTATTACGCTGCAAAGTTAGCGTTTTTTTATGATTCGGCAAGGAGGTTGGAATACACTCCAGCTGTTTCGGCTATTATTGAGGTTGGGGAATAGCGGCTTAAATCATAATCTGTTCTCTGGGGCTGTTGCAATGCCCGGTTGATAGCATCGGAAAGTGCTTCAGATGAGGTCGGATTGAAAAATAGCGCTCTGTTTTCAAGCTCCGGCAGATGATTGGCATCAATATCGCTCAGACATACAGGCAGACCGAAACTCATCGCTTCAAGCAGTGCGAGGCTCATTCCTTCAAAAAGAGAAGGCAGAACAAAGATACGGGCGTGTGAATAAAGTTCGTTAAGTGTGTCCCTGTCAGCGTAGCCAGTGAAAATTACCCGGTGTGATTTGTCCAGCTCTTTCAGAGTGCGCAGATAATCGGGGTTGTGGTCGGCAGCTCCGGCAATAACAATTTTATAGTCGTCTGGTAGGGAATTTGCAGCACGTAAAAGTGTTTCGAATCCTTTTTCGGGTGTGAGCCTTCCCACAGCCAATATATATTTATAAGGTGTAACTCCTATTTTGGTGCAATAATCACTCGATGTATCCGGGCATCCTGCGGTAATAGGATTAGGAATGAAAACGCTTTTATGCAGCACGTGATTGCTCTCAGCTGTAAGCCGCATGCTTTCATTCACAAAAATAATTCTGTCTGCCCACCTGAATCCGATTTTTTCTCCGGCTTTCAGAATCATTTTAGAGAACATGCCCCATTTGTCATGTTTGTAGTTAGTGCTGTGATAAGTCAGAACAACTTTCATGCCGAACAGTTTTAGAAGGGGGGAGAGAAATGCCGGTCCGATATTGTGGATATTTACAATTTTCACAGGATGGACAATGAGATGTGCCACACAGAGTAAGGTGTGGAAAGCAGCCTCAAATCCTTTGATGCGGGTACTGGGCAGGTCAACAAACCGGATGTTTGCCGGTGGAGGATCCCCCTCTGTAACAAACGGTTTGCGGCGATAAACACGGCAGGGGAGTCCAAGAT
>JAIDQW010000024.1 GCA_029062075.1 Paramuribaculum sp. | reverse complement strand
AAAGCAAAGTCCGGTCACCCCGGAGGCGCTATGGGCGCTGCTGATTTTGTAAATGTACTTTACTCGCAGTTCCTTGTAAACGACCCCGATGATCCGACCTGGATTGCAAGAGACCGTTTCTTCCTCGACCCCGGACACATGTCTCCGATGCTATACAGTGTACTCGCTCTTTGCGGATACTACACTATGGACGAACTTCAGCAGTTCCGCCAGTGGGGAAGCATTACCCCCGGCCATCCTGAACTTGACCCTAAGCACGGTGTGGAGAATACCTCAGGTCCGCTCGGTCAGGGTCACACCATGGCTGTAGGTGCGGCTATAGCCGAAAGATTCCTTGCTGCTCGCTTTGGTGACTGGATTTCACACAAAACCTATGCATTTATTTCAGACGGAGGTATTCAGGAGGAAATTAGCCAGGGTGCAGGCCGTATTGCCGGATATCTCGGACTCAGTAACCTCATAATGTTCTTTGACAGCAACAAAGTGCAGCTTTCAACCGATGTTGAGGAGGTGGATAATGAGGACTATGCAACAAAATATCGCGCTTGGCACTGGAATGTCATTGAAATTGACGGGTGCGACCCCGTGCAAATAGCAGATGCACTTGTCAAGGCTCAGGATGAAAAGGAAAAACCCACGCTTATTATCGGTAACACCGTTATGGGTAAGGGCTGTCTTGATGGCGAAGGCTGCAACTTTGAAGGTAAATGCAGCACACACGGGCAGCCTCTCAGCAAAAGTGGTGCCGATGTGGCTAAAACCATTGCAAACCTTGGTGGAGACCAAGAAAATCCGTGGGTAATACGTCCCGAAGTGGCGGAACTCTATGCACAGCGCAAAGCTGAACTCAAAAAAATCGTTGCTCAGCGTAGAGCCGTTGAGAAAGAATGGGCGCAGAAAAATCCGGAACTCGCGCTCAAGCTAAAAAATTATATTGACGGTATTTTGCCTGAAATAGATTATAAAGGTATTGTTCACAAAGCGGACATCGCTACTCGAACTGCTTCGGCAAACGTGCTCTCTCTTCTTGCCGAGAAAGTGGGAAATATGATTGTTTCTTCCGCCGATCTCGCAAACTCTGACAAGACAGAAGCTTTCCTTAAAAAAACTGGAGCTTTGCGTCCGGGTGACTTTACCGGAGCATTCCTTCATGCAGGTGTTGCCGAGCTCACAATGGCAGCTATTATGAACGGTATTGTGCTTCACTGTGCAATTATGGCTGCTTGCGGAACATTCTTTGTGTTCTCCGACTA
>JAIDQW010000239.1 GCA_029062075.1 Paramuribaculum sp. | reverse complement strand
TGAGTGACAGTTTCAAAATTAGTCGAGTAAAAGCTTGTCTGTTTACCATGCTTCCGATATTTGTTTTCAGTACAATCTGCTCAATGTCACTATATGGAGATAGTGTGTTGAAAATTGGAAGTGTCAGTGTGTTTGATTTCCTTGATAATGTTGCTACTAATATCCTTTTACCGATAGTATCTATCGGGGTTTGTATTTACATGGGGTGGTTTGCTCCAAAAGGGATAATGAATGATGAAATATCCAATTACGGGGCAGTAAGTTCTCATCCCGCACCGTCTATAAGATTTATTATCAGATTTGTTGCACCGTTGTTGATAGCCATTGTACTCATCAGTTACTTTATCCATTGATGTCTGACAAGGGATTTACATCCGGTGAAAAGCGAGGACTTATAGTTCTTTTGGTCATTATGGGAGCGATAGTGGGTTGGAGCTTAATCTCAAAAAGCTGTGTCTATAATTCAGATAAAGTACAGGCACCCAGTGAGAGGGAGATAATGGTTCATGATTCTCTCGCCCGTACAAATGATTCAACAAAATTGTTTAAGCCGGAAAAGCGAAAAATCAGACAGAGAAAAGTAAGGCAACAAAAAGTAAGGCCGGATGGCAGAAAGAGAGATTATTTAGCAGAACCAGTAGATTGATGAAAAATAAAAAGACAGTGGGTCAGCGAGCTCTGTTCGCTACAAAAATCGGTGTGATTGCTACTACAGTAGGATCAGCGGTCGGATTAGGGAATATATGGCGTTTCCCCTATGAAGCAGGAAATAACGGCGGGGGAGCTTTCATGATATGCTACTGCATGTTTATATTTATTATAGGTGTACCGGTTGTATGCGCTGAGTTTATTATGGGACGTGGCACAAGGAGTAATATCTTTGGTGCATACCGTAAGCTGTCCCCTAAAGGCAAATGGTATATTGCCGGCTTTATGGGTATTGTTGCCTCAGTACTTATATTGAGTTTTTATTCAGTGGTTGCCGGATGGATTCTCGAATATCTTGTGCAATCTGTGTCAGGAAGTATTAAAATGGCAGATGCAGCTGCATATCATGTTGCGTTTGATGAGTTTTCCACTTCATCTTTCCGACCAGTAATCTGGACTTTATCTTTTCTGGCTTTGAATTTCCTTATCCTTATAAACGGAGTTGCTAAAGGTATTGAAAGAATGTCAAATATTCTGATGCCAATGCTGTTTTTACTCCTTGTTATATTTTGCATAAATTCTCTGACTCTTGATAAGGCTGCAGAGGGGTTAACTTTTCTGTTTCATCCTGATTTTTCAAAAATATCACCGCAGGTACTTCTCTCGGCAATGGGTCAGGCATTTTTCTCATTAAGTCTGGGTCTCGGCTGTATGACAACCTATGCCTCATATTTCAGTGACAGAACAAAATTGGGGCGCACAGCGATGACTACGGCTGTTCTGGACACTATGGTTGCTATCCTTGCCGGAATTATAATTTTTCCGGCTGTGTTTTCATTCGGTTTTTCTCCGCAAGCAGGTCCTACTCTTGTTTTTGAAGTTCTCCCAGCTGTATTTTCCAATCTTCCTGGTGGGGTAGTGTGGTCATCGCTCTTCTTCCTGCTACTGACGCTTGCATCACTTACCTCCACAATATCCATGAGTGAAATATCAATAGCTTTTATGGTTGAGGAGTGGAAACTTAGCCGTAAGGTTGCAACGGTAATCAATACTTTAGTAGCCATGATGTTTGGTTCACTGTGTGCTCTGAGTTTCAGTATCCTTTCGGATGTGAAGATTTTCGGGCTGACTTTTTTCAATTTGTTCGACTATGCTTCCTCAAATATTTTACTTCCCATTGGAGGTATGATAGCCTCAATATTTGTTGGTTGGGTGGTTAACAAACAATTTGTTAAGAGTCAAATGACGGGGAGTGGCACTTATAAAAGTAAATTGCTCCCATTTGTGATCTTCAGTCTTCGATTCGTTGCTCCGGCGGGAATAGCCATGGTGTTCCTGAACTCCATCGGCTTGATTTAGGTGTAACTTTTGGAATAACCGCAGAGATTAGTTAATTTCGCAGTGTATCTCCAACAGTTATATCATTTGAAACCATTCACTCTAAATATCAAGGGTAAACTAAAGCATTTTGACCGACCACTTGTGATGGGAATTATAAATGCTACTCCAGATTCTTTCTATTCACCGTCGAGAGCACTTAAAACAAATATAGAGGCTGTCGTGGTAAAAATGATAGAGGAGGGGGTAGATATAATTGATTTAGGGGCATACTCCTCACGACCTGGCTCACAAGATGTTTCGGAGTGTGAAGAAATTGAGCGTCTTGAATGGGCATTGAGAAAAATAAGGAGTGTAAGTGACTCAATTATTATTTCGGTCGATACTTTTAGGGCTGAGGTTGCCAGAGTTTCTGTGCTTGATTATGGTGCGGACATAGTTAATGACATATCAGGCGGTCTCCTTGATTCTGCAATGATACCCGCAGTCGCTAAGCTTAAAGTACCTTATGTGTTGATGCACATGCGTGGTAATCCGCAAACCATGCAGCAGCACTGCAACTATCCGGCAGGAGTGACTGCTGGAGTAATCAAGGAACTCTCGCAGAGGATAATTGATGCAAGACTTGCCGGAATATGTGATATTATTGTCGATCCAGGATTTGGATTCAGTAAAACAGTGGAGCAGAACTATGAACTGATGCGAAACCTTCAGCTGATTGAGGATGTTTTCAAATTACCGGTACTTGTAGGTATTTCAAGAAAGTCTATGTTTACTAAGCCCCTGGGTATATCTGCCGAGCAGTCACTTCCCGCAACGGTTACAGCCAACACTATCGCTGCTATTAATGGTGCTTCTATATTAAGAGTACACGATGTTGCTGCTGCCCGTCAGTGTGTTGATGTGTTTTGTCTAACAACAATGCCGTAATTTTGATATGATCGGGTTTGGAATTAAAGATGCACTTGATATAGCGTTGGCCGCTCTGTTGTTATTCTATCTGTACAGAATAATGAAGGAAAGCGGCACCATAAACATTTTCTTCGGGGTGCTTGCCTTCATAGGTGTGTGGGTGATAGCGTCACCTATTCTTGAAATGAAACTCATTGGCACTATACTCGATAAATTTATGAGTATAGGTCTTCTTGTACTCGTTATTCTTTTTCAGGATCAGATTAAAAGATTTTTGGTGGAACTTGGTGACCATAAACGGTGGCGTTTTCTGAAAAAGATGTTTCATCATTCACGAGAAGCGAATGAGGATCATACCAGACAATACATACTTCCTATCGTTTATGCCTGTATGAATATGGCTAAATCTAAAACAGGAGCATTGATTGTCATTCAAAATGATATTCCGCTTGATAATTATGAAAAGTCGGGTGATATTATCGATGCAAAAATCAACTCGCGTTTGATAGAAAATATTTTCTTCAAAAACTCTCCCCTCCATGACGGTGCTATGATTATTGCTAAAGACAAAATTGTGGCAGCCGGTTGTATTCTGCCGGTAAGTCATGACAGAAATGTGCCAAGAGCACTTGGCTTGCGTCACAGGTCTGCTCTCGGAATATCTCAGGCGACAGATGCCTTTGCTATTGTGGTGTCAGAGGAAACGGGAGGTATATCAGTAGCATACCGAGGGGTTCTCACTACAAGACTATCTTCGGCTGATCTTGAGCAACGCTTGTCTCAGATTTTTCATCACAATGAGGCTCCTGTAGCGTAAAAGAAATCAAAAAAACGACTGTTGGTCTTTGCGAATATAAAAAAACAGACTACCTTTGTGTCCGCAATCAAAATTTGATGCATCTGGAGTGGTGCTCGAGTGGTTGAAGAGGCACGCCTGGAAAGCGTGTAAACGCCAAAAGCGTTTCGGGGGTTCGAATCCCCCTCACTCCGCAAAATAAATTGAAAGGGGG
>JAIDQW010000238.1 GCA_029062075.1 Paramuribaculum sp. | reverse complement strand
ATCTGGCAGCCTCTAAAGCCAAACCTGCAGATATTCAGAAACGTAAAACTGAGATGCTCGGCGAGGTTTACCGCATGCTCGCCCTCAACCTCGGTGAACCCCCAACTGAATTCACCTGGACAAGACGCGACTCAAAGGGCAATGTGGTGAATACAAAGACCTACACTCCAAAGTCATTCTATGATGAATATCTCGGCAACGACCTTACCAACAACTATGTAATGCTGATGAATGACCCGAGCCGCGAATACTATAAACTATACGAAATCGAATATGACCGTCATGCTTACGACGGCAAGAACTGGACATATGTCAATCTTCCGGTGGAAGATATCAAGGAGATGGCTATTGCATCAATCAAGGACAGCACAGCAATGTATTTCTCTTGCGATGTGGGCAAATTCTTTGACCGTGAGCGCGGTGTGCTTGATGTAGATTATCTTGATTTCGGATCTCTTTTCGGCACCACATTCGGCATGGACAAGAAGCAGCGAATCCTCACCCACTCAAGTGGCTCCAGCCATGCCATGACCCTCGTTGCCGTTGACCTTGACGATAACGGTACCCCCAGGAAATGGATGGTTGAAAACAGCTGGGGTCCCGGTGCCAACGGCGGTCACCTGATTATGAGTGACAAGTGGTTTGACGAATATATGTTCCGACTTGTAGTTGACAAGAAATACCTTACCGGCAAAGCCGCCGAAGTACTCAAGCAGAAACCCACCATGCTCCCAGCATGGGATCCGATGTTTGCTGACGAGCTTTAATACAGATTTTTAATAGCTATCTGCCGCGCTTTACTCTTTGAATCAAAGGACAGTGCAGTAGTTGAGATATAGAAAAGTCCCGGAGGTGTAAACCTGCCGGGACTTTTCTATATTTTATCAAGTGATTTACAGAGATACTTCGGGATACATTGATTCCCACCACTGAGGCTGATCCTTGAGATATTTTGCGAACCAGGCGAAGATAGTATCCTGCCAGCGTATTCTTTTGTCGTAGTCAAGAATGTGATGATCCTGATCCTTGACTGCCACAAAAGCAGTAGGTCTGTCAAGGAGCTTAAGTGCAGTGAACATCTGTATGCTCTCACCCACCGGCACATTATTATCAGCATCGCCATGAAGGAACAGCAGAGGCGTGTGAATCTTGTCGGCATTATAGAGCGGGCTTTGCTTCACATAAAGCTCGGTATCACTCCACGGGTAAGAGTCTGCCATAGACACCTCGCTATAGGAATAGCCCCAGTAACCTTCGCCCCAATAGCTTGTGTGGTCACTGATACCTGCATGAGAAATCGCGGCGGCAAAAATATCGGTCACAGTCTGAAGATACTGAGTCATAAATCCGCCATAGGATGCACCGATACAACCTATTTTGGTAGAATCGACATACGGATGTTCCTCGCAAAAACGCTTAGTGCCCTCTATAATGTCCTGAGCAACACCCTCCCCGGCGGTGTTGACATGACGGGATGAGAATTCCTGTCCGAATCCGGTTGCGCCACTCGGTTCAATAACATATACAACATATCCCTGCGCAGCATAGGCATGGTGTGGATAACGGCTCTCAAAATTACGGCTTGTGGGGCTGCATCCGCCATAATAGTTCACTATCATAGGATACTTATCATTCGGGTCGAAGTTTGGCGGAAGATAGAATCGCCCGTGAATACTGTCACCGCGCGAGTTTACAAAACTCCAGGGTTCAACTTTTCCGAGTTTCACATCCGCAAGGTCAGCGGCAAGAGGCTCATCAAGCATAGTAGTTTTAAGAGTCTTGGTATTGAAGGTGTAAAGTCTGTCAGGATTATCCATACTCTGAGCGCAGAATGCAGCATTTACACCAACATCAGGCAAACTTATTCCTTTTATTATATCCTGACCGAGCGGAAGCTGAATGATTTTTCCATTTGAAGGATCCAAACGAAATGCGCTAATGCAATCACGGTTTTCAGCAACAAAATAAATTTGCCCGTCCGCCCTACTCCAACGTGCCGAAGTCACATTGGGGTCAAATTCACGTGTCAGCGGGGTAAATTTCCTATCACCTATATTATATAGGAATAGCTGAGTATCTATCATGCTGGGAATCCTGCCCTCCGGCACATTCTTGCCTATGCCTCCAAGTGCTTCCGGTGAACCGAGAACGAGCACCTGCGAAGCATCGGGTGAAAACATAGCTGAACCTAAGAATCCGTCATCAGCTACAATTGTGTCAAGTTTCATTGAGTTCAGGTCAAGCACGGCAAGAGTTGTCACAGTTGTCGGACGCTTGCTCAGACGGCTACGGCTTGTGCTCACCAAAAGCTTGGATGCATCATCACTTATGTCAAGCAGATAAACATTGTGGTGACCAAACGTGAGGGGGCGCATCATTCCGGTAGCGATATCATATTGCGCAAGTGAGGAACGCTTACGCCAACCCGGCTGACGATCCTCCGGCTCCAGAATCCTATATACGCTCTCGTTCTCTTTAGGGCCTTCTGTAACCTGAGTAAGAATCAGATACTTTTCATCCGGTGAAATTGTAAACCCGCCGGCCGGAATTCCCTGCGCAAAAATTGTTTCCACTCCGGTAGCAGCCTCAGTTACAAAGATTGTTCTTCCTGCCGGAGTTACAGCCGTGCGGTAATATCTTGAGCCGGAAGGCATCCAGCCGATAGCCTCTGTAGAGCGCGCAACAGGCTTACCTTCAGAGGTCGTCACAACCCATTCCCATACAGTATCACCACCTTTCAGTCCATTGGAATAGATGGTTATAAGATATTTACCGTCAGGCGACACCTCTGTTGAATAAATACGCTTACCGTGCAGCACATTGTCAAGAGTATAAAGTTTGTTCTGACCGCCTATTTCAATAGTCTGACCGTCGGGCACATCCAGACTCACACCAATGGTATCAACTTTGCCAGGCTGTGAAAGGTATTTCACTGCAACAGTATGAGTAGCCGGTTTGAGAGTCAGTTCACCCACTGTAGCTTGATTACCGTCAATAAAAATTTTGTAATCGTTCAATCCTGATATACTCAGTATCGGTGTTGCATAACCGCGGTTTGTCACATCAAATGAAACCACATTAACCGCAGGCAGTTCTCCACCGCTTGGTAAAACTGAGCCGACCTGTTTGCCTGACTTCAGTGCCGCCTCAATATTCATCGGCATATCAAGCACACTCTTAATATCAAACTTCCGTGAATTCACATCCAGAGAGTCAATCACCACCGGAGAACCGATCGGAAACGGTCCCGCATAGCGGAAAATCTCCACATTTATTGTATCTGAAGCCATTGCGCCCACAGATACTGCCGTCAACACAGCCGCTACAAGTTTTTTCATATTCAAAGTAATTAATTGATTGTTCAAAATTACTAAATTAATACAGATTCAAAGAAAAAGTAATAAACACTTGTCTATTTGTAAAGTTTACATTACTTTTGCGGCATCATACTTTACCAACCTATTAAAATTATGTTCTACCAAAAATTTCTTTTACCCCATTTCATGCAGTTCGTGGGAACTGTAATGGCTTTAATCGGCATCATTGGATTATGCCTCGGCATCATGGACGCAATTTCTTTTTTATGCTACATCTTTCTCTCGGTTGGCATACTTCTTGTCGCAATCTCAAAGGAGAAAACTGAAGATGAGTTCATTACTTATCTGCGCATGAGATCTATCATCGTAATTACCGTTATCTGCCTTATCTATTCCGTCATAATGCCTATTGTACAGTATTTCCTTATGAGAAACATGGATATGGCTGCACTCGGCAGAATCAGCATTGCCCAAAATTTCATCACTTCTAAACCGGTGGTTGTTCTGCTCTATATCTTGTTATTCAAAAGTTCCATCATCATAAATTCCAAAAGCGATGAACAATACAATCAGAATTGAACGCGCCATCAGGAGAATCACCCAGGAGGAACTTGCCAAAGCGATAGGAGTGAGTCGTCAGACTATATTCGCTATTGAAAACAACAAATTCGTGCCAAGCACGGAGCTGGCGCTGAAACTGTCGGCATATTTCGGCAAAACCGTAAACGAACTTTTCAGCCTCCAAGAATCGGTTTGACAAAAAACCACCGCTATTAAGCAAGTTAAATCCAGATGGTCAATGATAAATCAATAATAATACTTATTTTTGCGTATTATTACCCATAAATCATACCATCTAATATGAACAAATTTCTTGCAATACTCGCTGCAGCATCGGTGGTTGCCGGTGCTTCAGCGCAGACATTCAAAGAGTGGCAGGATCCGTTGGTTAACAGCGTAAACCGTCTGCCGATGCATTCAGCTTACTTTGCCTATGAAAACAGCGACGCGGCAAAGGCTGCCGTAAAAGAAAACAGCTCCAACTTCATGAGCATGAACGGTCCGTGGAAATTCAACTGGGTTAAGGACCAGACCAGCAGACCCACCGACTTTTTCCGTACCGATTTCAATGACAAAGGATGGAATGAACTGAACGTACCAGCGGTATGGGAGCTAAACGGCTATGGCGACCCCATATATGTTAATATCGGCTATGCATGGCGCAACGACTATAAAAACAATCCTCCATATGTACCTACTGAAAACAATCACGTCGGCTCATACCGCCGCACATTTACCATTCCCGCTGACTGGAAAGGCAAAGATATAATTGCCCACTTCGGTTCGGTTACCTCCAATATGTATCTCTGGGTCAACGGCAAATTCGTAGGCTATGGAGAAGACAGCAAGCTGGAGCAGGAATTTGACCTAACCCCGTATCTTGTTCCCGGCAAGGAAAACCTAATTGCTTTTCAGGTTTTCCGCTGGAATGACGGCACCTATTTTGAGGATCAGGACTTTTTCCGCTACAGCGGTGTAGGTCGTGACTGTTACCTCTATGCCCGCGATAAAAACCGTATCGAGGATATTCGCGTGGTTCCAGACCTTGATGCCGACTACAAGGACGCCACTTTGAGCGTTGATGTAAAGCTTAAAGGCTCAGGTACTACAGAACTGACTCTTGTCGATGCGCAAGGCAAGGAAGTAGCATCAGGAAGCATCAAGGGCTCAGGCAAAACCGTGCTCAATATCAACAATCCTGAAAAATGGACAGCTGAGACTCCTAATCTATATACCCTCTACGCCTCTCTCAAAGGCAGCGATGAGACAATTCCCGTCAATGTAGGTTTCCGCAAAATAGAGCTTAAAGGGGACCAGATTCTTGTGAACGGGCAGCCTGTACTCTTCAAGGGAGCCGACCGTCACGAGCTCGACCCGGATGGGGGCTACGTTGTGTCACCTGAACGCATGATTCAGGACATCGAGCTGATGAAGAAATTCAATATCAATGCTGTTCGCACCTGTCACTATCCCGATGACAACCTGTGGTATGACCTTTGCGACAAGTACGGCATATATGTCGTAGCAGAAGCCAACCTCGAAAGCCACGGAATGGGTTATGGAGAAAAGACTCTTGCCAAAGTACCCCTTTATAAACAGACTCACCTTGAACGCAACCAGCGCAATGTTCAGCGCAACTTCAACCACCCCAGCATCATATTCTGGTCACTTGGCAATGAAGGCGGCGATGGTCAGAACTTTGTCGATGCATATAACTGGGTGAAAGCGGAAGATCCAAGCCGTGCAGTACAGTACGAACGTTGCGGCTATGCCGACCACACCGACATCTATTGCCCCATGTACATAGGCTATGAAGATGTTGAGAAATACGGCAAACGCACCGATGTCAAGAAACCTATGATTCAGTGCGAGTATGCTCACGCCATGGGCAACTCAGAAGGCGGATTCAAGGAATACTGGGATCTCTTCCGCAAATATCCGAATCTGCAGGGCGGTTTCATATGGGACTTTGTTGATCAGTCACCACGCTGGAAAGGCAAAAACGGGGTGGAAATATACGGTTACGGCGGCGACTTCAACCGCTTTGACGCATCCGACATCAACTTCTGTGACAACGGACTCATAAGCCCCGACCGAGTACCAAACCCCCACATGTACGAAGTAGGCAGAGTGCTCCAGAGCATCCACACCACTCCGGTTGATGCAGCCAAAGGTGTTTTCAGTATCTACAACGAAAACTTCTTTACAGACCTTTCAAACTACACCCTCAACTGGGATTTGCTTCACAACGGTAAGAAAGTGCGCACAGGCACTATCGACAAATTCAATGCAGACCCGCAGAAATCTACCGAAGTGACAATTGACTACGGCATACTTGAACCAGACGGCGAGTATCTGCTGAACATAGCTTATACTCTTAAAAACGCTGACGGCATACTTGAGCCCGGAACAGAAGTTGCACGCACACAGATCGCCCTCACAGATGCTCCGGCAGCGGACATGACTGTGGCTAATGTGACAAAGACCAATCTCCCCCTCGTTGAGCCTGTTATTGTTGACAATCAGGTGAACTATCTGAGTGTGACTGCGCCCGGTGTGGACATCGAGTGCCGCCGCGAAAACGGTTTCATGAGCAAATATGAAGTTGACGGCACCGATATGATTACTGAAGGTGAGCAACTTGTACC
>JAIDQW010000237.1 GCA_029062075.1 Paramuribaculum sp. | reverse complement strand
TGTGTATAAGATAGAGCTTGAGGACGGCTTGACGAGCTTAAGGAACAGTATCGCGCCAAGATTGAAGAAGCAGGCAAAAAACTTGATGGGCAGCCTATTGAAATCGTTTCCGGAGAAGATCTCAATATTGTAAGTCCCCTCAGCTTATCATTCAAGGAATTTGCCAATGGAGTAAACTCTGTGTTTAATGTCAATGGAGAGGTTGAAGCCGCAAAGGATGTTACAATAGAGGTTACCGAATCATGGCTGAAGTCTCACAACGTAGAATATCTCTACGTTCCGCTACTGATTGTAGGCTATGACGAGCAGGGAGCTGAAGTCACCAAAGATAGAATCGGATGTTTCAAAGGATTCACAGTAGCTGGCGGCAAGGTAGTACTTCCCTCTGGCACTAAGGCTGAACTTCAGACTGTCGCCTATAATAAGAACAAATATGACGATTACATAAAAGTCAGAGCGGTTAAATTAGCGCTTGACACTTCCAATATAAAATAATTAATTCTACTCCCCGGGAAGGATTCATACTCAGATTGTTGAGTCCCTTCCGGGGAATATTTTAAAACGCGATATGAAATAATTCCCCATGAAAAGATTTCTATATGCAATACTGCTCATGATTGGCTCAGCCATAAGCGCAGATGCCACAGTATTGTTCCCATTTTTTGTGGATATCGCTCCAACCTACGAGGAAGGAGTAACCGAAGAACTCCTGAATGCCGGAGTACCGGGAGGACTATATTATTCTACCAAACAGGATTTTCTGCTTCCCACTTTTGCAGCAGTTGAATCTTTTCTTAAAGATACCTTACCTTCGGATGTAATAAGATCTGAAAAGAAGATTGGAGATAGTATATTGGTAACCTATACATCAATCAATAGAAAGGGAGACACCATGGAAACCAAACCATTAATGAGCACCATCTATGTACTTGGTCGTCCCGATAAATCTTACGTGGCAGCATATGCCGAACAGGAAGTAGATAATTAACAAACCTAAAAACATGAGAGAATTCTTTATGACATCAACAATCCCATATTGGCTGCTCTTCATTCTTGGTATTGCCTCTGTTGGGTATAGTATATACATCGCATTCAAAACCGACGAACACAATCCTATCTCAAAGCAAACAGTCAATATCCTCACCGGCATATTTCTCCTTGTCGGTCTGGCTGTGATTGTGCTGTATAACGCGCTTGGAGGAAACGCCCTATGGTGGATAACAGGAAAAGACATCGGCTATGGTGCCAAACTGCTGCGGGTGATACCTCTCGTGATATTCCTTGCTGCGGAGGTGGTAGCCCCGTTTGCTTACAAGTTAATGATGGAAGTTTACCTTGATGACAAACGTCTATCAGTCAAGACCCAGTTTATCGCACTTCTGGTAATTGTTCCCATCGCGATTATAGTCTCAATTTTCGCTGGTAATATCTGGTTCTACATCATTGCCGGAGTCGGCATAGTTGGCGCCGCAGTGTATTCGGCTACATCCAATGTCAATTCAACAGGAGCTAAGACCGGGCTTGCCTTCACAGTCATCAGCTTCATCCTCTGCGCGTCTGCTCTTGTGACCCTGCTATACCTGGTCGTGGCATTCTTTTCTTTAATTCTGGAAATGCTTCCTGTAATAGCAACAATCATAGGTGTAAGCATTATCTTCGGCAAATCGTATGGTAATGCAGTGATGCGTCGTGATAACGCAGGGAATTACATAGCAAACGATGGATCCAAACATTCATCTCAATCATCGCGGGATGCTCGGGACCAGCAGATTCGCACACAACGAAATTCATAAACCATACTTAGAAAGGGATTCGTGAAGACCGGAAGGATTCCGAGGTATGAGATAATGGAAGCTCTATTATACAATAGTGATAACTCCAAAACCCTTATCACCCTTATTTTAAGAATGTAATACCATAAACACCGATAGCCAACAGCCTCTTGGGTTATTTGGCACTGATTTTAATGAATTAATATATACACTGAGGTGAGAGCGGTTAGTGCCGTCTCTCACCTCATTAATATTATAGGGATTGATTAGTCGATGGGGGCAAACTGGTCCTTGCCTACTCCACAGAGGGGACAAACCCAGTCTTCGGGCAGGTCCTCAAACGAGGTGCCGGGTTCGATACCATTTTCGGGATCACCAACTTCGGGGTCATATACCCAGTCGCATACTTCGCATACAAATTTCTTACTCATAGTTCTTTATTTTTTATTGTTATTAGATTCTAT
>JAIDQW010000236.1 GCA_029062075.1 Paramuribaculum sp. | reverse complement strand
AGCAAGCCTTTCTGACCGAGCTGAACAAGCGCACCATAAATAGATTGGTCACCGTGCGGGTGATAAGCCATAGTAGCTCCGACAATATTCGCCACCTTAATAAAACGCTCGTCATCGAGCTTCTTCATTGTGTGCAGCAACCGTCTTTGCACCGGCTTCAAACCGTCATCGGCATTAGGGATAGCTCGGTCAAGAATGGTATATGACGCATAATCCAGATACCAACTCTGAAACATGCCTCTCAACTGATGCCTGATATTGTCATCAGTCAAATCAACAAGCATAGAACCGAAGCCACCCTCAACCGCCTCGGCACTATCCTCAATTTCTTCATCCGGAGTGTAATCTTCTATTTCGTCCTCACTCATGGTTTTCTGTAATTATCTAATGGCAAAGGTAATAAAAAAATTGCACCTTACGAAAAAAAGAATGTGCCAGGAAGCTAATCCTGACACATTCAAAATAGGTTTTAGCGAAGAATCAATCAGATTCCTTCATATTGTGGAAAACATTCTGCACATCATCATCCTCTTCGAATTTTTCAAGAAGTTTGTCAAGTGTAGCGCGTTGTTCCTCTGTAACCTCTTTAAGGTCGGTCGGTATTCTCTCAAATTCGGCACTGATGATCTCAAATCCGTTATCTTCAAGATACTTCTGTATATTGGCAAATTCCTCGAAAGCCCCGTAGATATCGATTTCCTCCTCGTCGGCTTCCAGTTCATCAACACCGTAATCAATAAGTTCGAGTTCGAGTTCCTCCAAATCAACTCCCTCTTTGGGTTTGATTTTAAAAACGCTCTTGTGGTCAAACATGAATGAAAGGCTGCCCTGAGTGCCGAGGCTACCACCATAGCGGTTGAAGTAAGAACGCACATTTGCCACAGTGCGGGTATTGTTATCGGTAGCCGCCTCGACTACAATGGCGATGCCGAATGGTCCGTATCCTTCATAAACAATCTCCTTGTAATCGCTACTATCCTTCTCAGTAGCTTTTTTGATAGCTCTCTCAACAGTATCCTTAGGCATATTGGCTGCCTTGGCGTTCTGCATAAGCACACGCAGGCGAGGGTTGGTGTCAGGATCAGGTCCGCCGGCTTTAGCCGCGATAGTGATTTCCTTACCAATACGAGTGAATGTGCGGGACATATTGCCCCAGCGTTTAAGTTTTCTTGCTTTACGATATTCAAAAGCTCTTCCCATTGCGGTATATTTTTATAGTTTCTTTTAATTTCTGAATTTTATCTGAGTGATGCTCCGAGTTTTTTAGTGAGATTGGCTGTGACTTTTTCCATCACGTTTTCAATCTGCTTATCGGTGAGGGTATTCTCATTATCCTGCAAAGAGATAGCTATGGCATAGCTCTTTTTACCCTCAGGCAGATTTTTGCCCTCATACACATCAAAGAGTTCCACTCCTTTGAGCAGTTTGCGTTCACTCTCACGAACCACAGTCTCTATCTGCTCCATAGTAACATTATTATCTATAAGGAGTGCAAGGTCGCGGCGCACCGGCTGGGTACGGGGCAGCGGAGTGTATAGCGGGCTTCTCTTGGCAACGAGGCTTACAAGCGCAGCCCAGTCAAGCTCGGCAAACACAACCTGCTGACGCACGTCACACTTGGCGAGCTGCTTCTTGGCAACAACACCCATAATCCCAAGAGCTTTACCGCTTCTGGTGGAGATAGTTATGCATGCGTCGAACAGTTCATTTGCCCCCTTAGCCAACTTGATTTCACGCTCTGAGATGCCAAGACGCGCAAACACATTGGCAACAGTTGCTTTCAAATCAAAGAAAGTGGCATCAGCCTGCGGACGCGCCCAGTTGCCGGGACGCAACGCTCCCGTCAGCCATATTCCCAGACGAGAACCTTCACTGTATGGTGCAAGGGGCTTTTCGGCAGTGCTTTCTGCCTGCGGATTGCGGGCGTAAACATTGCCGAACTCATACATCAGCAAGTCATTTTGCTTGCGGTTGATATTATGTGCAAGCGACTCCAGTCCGCCGAAAAGCAAAGTGCGACGCATCACGGCAAGATCGCTGCTCAACGGATTGAGGAGGCGTACACAGCTGTCAAGCGGATATTCGGTGAGGTCGGCATAATAACTTTCAGCGGTGAGCGAGTTATTGAGTATTTCATTAAATCCGGTTGCCGTGAGCTGCTCACCTATAATATTACGAAGAGTATTGTCAACATCAGCTTTACTCTTAGATGAGAGTGCTGACCGGACTGCTGTGCCGGTTTCAATATTATTGTAGCCGTATATTCTGAGAATGTCCTCTACAACGTCGCACGGACGACGAACATCAACTCTATATGTAGGAACCAACACGGTTGAAGATTCTTCATCACTGCGGGTAATTTCCATCTCAAGCGAATTCATTATGGAATCCATCACCTCGCGCTCAATATCCTTGCCTATGAGTCGGCGGGCATAATCATAGTCAAATTCAACGCGGTACGGCTCAACCTTTTCCGGATAAACGTCAACCGGTTCGCCGCAAATCTCTCCGCCGGCAAGCTGCTGCACCATCACAGCTGCCAGTTTTGCCGCCCAGAGTGTTGCATTGGGGTCGGTGCCACGCTCGTAACGGAATGAAGAGTCGGTTGACAAACCGTGGCGACGCGCTGTTTTACGAACATAGGTGGGGTTGAAATATGCGCTCTCAATAAAGATATCGGTTGTGGTGTCCTTAACTCCTGAATCAAGACCGCCGAACACACCTGCGATACACATCGGCTCCCGGGAATTGCAAATCATAAGGTCGCGCGCGTCAAGGGTTCTCTCCACTCCGTCAAGAGTTGTGAACTTAGTGCCCTCGGGACAGGTGCGCACAACAATTTTTTCACCTTCCACCTTTGCAAGATCAAAGCAATGGAGCGGCTGCCCGATGCCGTGCAGTATAAAATTGGTAATATCTACAATATTATTAATAGGACGCTGACCGATGACCGAAAGATAGTCACGCAACCATTTGGGACTCTCCCCTACTTTCACACCACGGATAGTGATTCCGCTGTAACGGGGGCATGCCGTGCTGTCGGCTACCTCTACAGACACACCTCCTGATGCTGAGTCAACCTTGAAGTCAACGGGTTCCGGCTTTTTCACTGCCGACGGATTGGCATGACGGCTCAGCCATGCGCTCAAATCGCGTGCCACTCCGTAATGACTCGCAGCATCAACCCTATTGGGAGTAAGATCTACTTCCAGCAGATAGTCACTTGTAAGTCCATAATATTCCGCAGCAGGAATACCGGGTTTGACAGATGAATCAAGAACAATGATACCGTCGTGAGAGTTTCCGACACCGATTTCATCCTCGGCACAAATCATGCCGAATGATTCAACACCGCGAATTTTGGATTTCTTTATCTGAAACTCCTTGTCACCATCATAAAGAGTAGTACCCACGGTGGCAACTATTACGCTCTGCCCGGCGGCTACGTTAGGAGCTCCGCACACAATCTGCACAGGAATACCATCGCCGAGGTCAACAGTGGTGATGTGAAGATGATCACTGTCGGGATGCTCCACACATGTGAGAACCTTTCCTGTAACCAAACCTTTTAGTCCGCCGCGAATAGACTCCACTTCTTCAACAGAGCCTGTCTCAAGCCCGACCGAAGTGAGAGCATCGGCAAGCTCGGAAGGGGTTAGATCAAAGTCAATATACTGCTTAAGCCAATTATATGAAATATTCATGCAATGAAATTTTTCTCAATAATGGGGACAAAGGTACGAATAACACCTAATATATGCAATAAATAAATTTTACACACCCTTAGCCTTTGTGCATAGAATCTCACGAAAAAAGCGTAAATTTGCAGTCGTTTTTACAAAACCGCATTATTTTCAACATTATATACTTGCATATATGGACTTTACGTGGTTGACCAACATTATCGGTCCCGGAAACACCAGCCTTGCGAGCACTCTGGCACTCTACTCTTTTGTGATTGCCCTGGGTGTTTACCTCGGCAAAATGAAGATTGCCGGTGTGAGCCTTGGAGTTACCTTTGTGCTGTTTGTAGGCATTTTGATGGGACATTTCGGTTATATTGTGGATGGAGAAGTGCTTCACTTCATCCGTGAGTTCGGTCTCATACTGTTTATCTTCTCAATCGGACTTCAGGTAGGTCCCGGTTTCTTCAGCTCATTCAAAAAGGGTGGCATGCGACTTAACGGCCTTGCTGTTCTTGGAATCGCGCTCAACGTTGCTATCGTTCTTGCCATTTATTTCATTGACGGCAAAACAAATATCGCAGCTTTGGTTGGTGTGATGAGCGGTGCTGTAACCAACACCCCCGGACTCGCTGCCGCACAGCAGGCTGCCGGAAACTCTGATGCCATCAACACCATGTCTATGGGTTATGCGGCTGCTTATCCTCTCGGTGTTTGCGGCATTATCGGTGCAATGTTCCTCATCAAAGGAATCTTCAGGGTTAAAACCGATGAAGAGATCAAGGACCTTGAACGGCAGAACGAAAACTCACAGCATAAGCCTGACATTATATCTGTTGAAGTGACAAATCCGCTTATCAACGGTAAGTCTCTGCGCCAGATTCACGATATTATTCAGTGTGACTTCGTTATTTCACGCCTTATTGGCGAGGACGGTAAAGTGGTTATTCCGGTTTCATCTACTCAGGTACATACCGGCGACAAAATTTATGTTGTTATCTCAACTCAGGATGTCGAACGTTTTGAAACAGTTGTAGGCCCGCAGGTGGATATGGATTGGGAGGCTGCTCAACGTGAGGTTGTTTCCCGCCGTATCGTAATCACAAAGAGCGAGTATAACGGTGTTGCACTCGGTGCGCTGCGCCTTCACACAGCTTATAAGGTTAACGCAACAAGAGTAAACCGCTCCGGTGTGGATCTTCTTGCCTCACCCGGTCTTCGCCTGCAGATGGGTGACCGAATCACCGTTGTAGGCGACTTAAACGACATTTCACGCCTCGGAGAAAAGCTCGGAAACTCAATGAAACGCCTCAATGAACCTAATATGATTACCATTTTTATAGGTATTCTTTTCGGTATTATTGTAGGCTCAATCAATGTTGGATTCGGCATGAAACTCGGACTTGCCGGTGGACCGCTTGTTGTAGCTATCCTGCTTAGCCGCTTCGGCTACAAATTCAAGCTCGTCACCTATACTTCATCGAGCGCATCCCTGCTCATGCGAGAACTCGGCATCTGTCTCTTCCTTGCCTCGGTGGGTATATCCTCAGGCGCCGGGTTCGCTGAAACCGTGTTCAACACCACCGGTATGTGGTGGGTAATATGGGGCTTCATAATCACATTCCTACCACTCGCTATTGTTGGATGCATTGCCCGTGGGGTGTATAAAATCAACTTCCTCACCATCATGGGTCTGTTCTCCGGTGGGTACACCGATCCCCCTGCACTCGCCTATGCCAACGGAAGCACGGGCAGCGATGCACCTGCGGTTGCCTACTCTACCGTTTATCCTCTCACGATGTTCCTACGAGTGGTTGCTGCGCAAGGACTGGTGCTTTGCCTTATGTAAAACCGCATTATCACGTTTTTTTATATATACCCGGCAAGGGGCACACTGAATTCAGTGTGCCCCTTACTCATATATTGCCTAAGCAATTGCTCAATAAAGATTCGGATTATTCATCTGACTTTGTTGGAATATGCTCGCGAAGCTTAGCCTCAAGCATGTCCGCCTGATGAAGACCATAGCCGCGCCAAACAGCCTCACCGTCCTTAAACAATATCAATGTCGGCACTGAACGGATGCTGAACTCTGCCGAAAGTTCGGGGTTACGGTCAACATCAATTTTGAGAATATTCACGCTGTCGCCAAGTTTACCCTTGACCTCTTCAAGAATAGGAGCCTGCATCTTACAAGGCCCGCACCAAGTTGCAAAGAAATCCACCAAGGTGGGTTTTGATTCTTTGATGATTTCACTGAATTCACTCATAATTTCTATTTTTAGTTATTTCCTTTTTCTATAGTAACAATCCGCAACCCCTTAAGGTTTGATAGAAGATGCGGCTATAAGATGTTTTTTAAGCACATATTACTATAGCTACTGATTTTTTAGCTAAATTTGCAAAACAATCATCCACACGGATATATGGCACGATTTGACCTAAGAGGAATGGGTGTGGCTCTTATCACACCGTTTAAAGCAGATAAATCAATTGACTACGATGCACTCGCCAAGCTGATAGAATATCAGATAAAAAGCGGCGCCGACTATCTCGTTGTACTCGGCACCACAGCCGAGACACCCGCACTGAGCTCAACCGAAAAAGCAGATGTCAAACGATTTGTTGCCGACAGAGTAGCCGACAGAGTCCCACTCGTAATAGGATGCGGTGGCAATAACACCGCAGCAGTGGTGGAGGAGGTAAAAAGCATTGACACAAACGATTTCGGTGCTGTTCTATCTGTTGTGCCATATTACAACAAACCCTCGCAGGAAGGCATTTACCAGCACTACTCCGCAATTGCCAAAGCATCACCCCTGCCCATCATATTATATAATGTGCCGGGACGCACGGGAGTGAACATGACCGCTGAAACAACACTACGCCTTGCAGCAGAGCACCCGAATATAATCGGCATCAAAGAAGCCAGCGGCAACATCAGCCAGATGGACGACATAATCAAGCACAAGCGTCCCGACTTCCTCGTCATTTCCGGAGATGACGGAATTACATTTCCACTTATCACACTCGGAGCCGCAGGAGTTATTTCGGTTATTGGAAATGCTTTCCCGAAAGAATTTTCAAGGATGGTGCGCCTGGCACTTGACGGAGAATATGATGCGGCAAGAACAATTCACCACCGCTTCACAGATCTCTTCAGCCTGCTCTTTGTTGACGGCAACCCCGCCGGAGTAAAATGTCTGCTCCATGCTATGGGATTTATTGAAAATGAACTTCGTTTACCACTGGTTCCCACCAGAATAACCACCTATGAAAAAATCAGGCAAGTTCTTGATTCGCTAAATTAAAAAAATTTAGTATCTTTGCAGCGTCAAATCAAAAATGACAGCAAAATACAACAGGTCCGGTAGCTCAGCTGGATAGAGCATCTGCCTTCTAAGCAGACGGTCATGCGTTCGAGTCGCATCCGGATCACACCAAATGCAAGTTGTGACATAACCCATCCGTTATGTCACAACTTTTCTTATTTTACTCTACTTATATCATACAAAAACTACCGAATATCCGGTTTTCCTTAACCTTATTAGGTATTGCATATTGATTATTAACGAAATAATTGATATATTTGCTTCTGATTAGCTGAATTTTACCGCTATACCTTTATTATTTGTATCATGAAGCGTTATTTTCTATCAATCGCTGTGGCTCTTTTCACAGTTTCGGTTTTTGCAACAACACCCGCACGCAAACATCGCTATGACCAGTTCAAAGCCCTGCCCCTACAAGACAGTGCTATCGTATTTTTCGGCAACTCCATAACCAATATGCATGAATGGTGGGAAGCTCTGGGAGCAAATCAAAAAGTGCTCAACCGAGGCAACTCCGGCGCTACCACACCCGAACTGATTGATAATGTAGGCACAGTTATCGCTCTCAAACCCGCAAAAGTATTTATCGGTATCGGTACCAATGATTTAGCATACCAGCAGCTCAATCAACCGGACAGTATTGCCGCAAGAATTTCAGAAATTGCAAGATTGATAATAGCCGGCTCCCCTTCCACCGAAGTATATGTTCAATCAATCCTGCCGAGCTGCAACGGCACGCGAACACCGGAGGCTATTGCCGCCATAAATGCTAAAGTAAAGCAACTCGTTGAACCGATGGGAGCTACTTTTATCGACCTCTTCGATGACATGCAGGGAATTCTCACCAAAGAAATCAGCTATGACAACCTGCATCTTAATTACAAGGGTTACCGAATATGGCTTGACAAAATAGCTCCATACACAGGGTTGAAATCTATCTATACTACCGACATGATTGAATCAAACGGAGGAATTAGCGATAGCTCTGTTGGTATGCGGTTTACTTATTTCGGTGCCTATCCCATTAAATCAAACGACATTCTAATTATAGGTGATGAGATGATTCACGGCGGAGAATGGCACGAACTTCTCGCCAACCCGAATGTAAAAAACCGCGGCACATGCTGGGGATACGGCGGCATACCTATCAATACCTGGATCAATGCTATGGAAACCATATTCAAAGCAAACGGTAATAAAGAAATCCCGTCTGAAATACTGCTTTACACCGGTGTGGCTCAGCTTTATTCCAAGAATGCCGATATCGCAGCTATCATAGATAACTACAAACAGCTTATTGCAAAAATCAGAGAATTTGCACCTGCGGACTCCACACGTATTGAAATAATGTCACTAATTCCCACAAACCAAGCGGAGCTGAACGATTCACTCACGCTACCCTTCAATATTCAACTTGCCGGACTCGCATCAGAGGATGACAATATCGGTTTCATAGATATTTATACCCCATTGATCGGCAGGGACAATGCCGCAAACCCGGAGTACATTGAAAAGAATTTCCTTATGGGAAGAGGCTACGGAGTAGTGGCAAGGACTATTGCGCCCAAGATTCCCGGCTCAAAAGCCCGCTGCCCCAAGTGCATAGAGGACACCTACACCAAAATCCAAGCTGCACAACCTTAAATTATATAATATGATAAAGACCTACCTAAAATTCCTTTTGTCACGAAAGATTGTAACAGTTCTATTAGTGTTACCGGCGCTGTGTCTTGCCGCGAAAGAGAAGTGTAAGGTTATTATCACAGCTTCAGATGGCGCAAAGCCCTATGAGCTTGTTATAAAAAAGAAAGGTGCAGACCCAAAAGATTCGGAACTGCGTACAAAACTTGAATCAGGTATCTACGAATGCAATATCGAAACCGATGAAATAGAGCTTCTAACGGTAGTTGACTTCGGTGAGCTTGAAAAACGAGGAAGAACATCACGTACAGCTGATTTTTATGTGGAGAATGGAGCAACAGTGAAAATCCACTTTGACGGAAATGAATTGACTGTTGAGTCAGACGGTCCGGAATTTCTCAAGCGAAAACGTATGAAAGATGCCGGAAAAGAATGGGTGAACAGTCGCATCTCACAACTGGGGATTGAGCCGGGAAATCTGACTGAAGCTCAGACAGAAATGCTGAACAAAGAGTATCAAGAGTGGCAGAACGAGTATTACAAAGCTAATCCTATGCTTGCTTTCCTACTTGATCTTGCCAACCAGGTCTCAAATTTCGACATCACTAATCATAACCTCGCATCACTTCTTGACCTGTATCACCAATGCTACGAGTCTCTTTATCCCGGCAACAGCGCTCACGCTGCAATAAAAGCCGCAGAAGGCGATAATGGTCTTCAAATTTTGGGGCGCAAATACCATAGCTACAACGCCTACAATTCAGATGGTGCTGAAGTGAACATATCAGATTATTTAGCCGGTAAACCAACCCTTGTGATATGCTGGGCAACATGGTGCCTGTCCTGCCGCAAGGATGCGAAAGATATTGTGCCCCTTTATGAGAAATACCGCAGCCGCGGCCTGAATGCTTTCAGCCTTGCAAGAGAATTCCAGTCAGCGGAAAATTTCAAGGTGGCAGTTGCTGAAGACCAAAATCCGTGGCAATGTCTGCTGGATCTCGATGACAAATTCAAAATTTTCAACAATCATGGTGTTTCCAGTTGGGGACTGATGCTGATCGATGCTGATGGCAACATAGTGGCTTCAGGGTTTGAATGGTCTGACATAGAACCTGCATTGAAGCGACTTTTTCCCGACTGAATATAGAATCGCTGATTACTACAACATAAAAAAGACTGCGAGTTGCGCAGTCTTTCTTATTGGCTTAAACCGAACTTTATCAATTTCTTGCCATATCTGTCAGTGAGAAAGTCGCGTCAATTTCTCTCGGCTCTTTTTTGCCGGAAAGGATATCAAACAAGAAATCTCTTATCGCTGTAGCTTCAAGTTTTGCCGGCGAACCGTCGGAATTCACACCCAGATCATAGGTTTTGAGCAGCTGAGGACCTAATGAGGCGGCTGTCAGAAGGAAATGATTCTGGAACCTGTCGGTATCAATCATGTCAGCAGCAAGCACCTTTCCTATCACTGTAAACGAGCGGAGATTTCTCTGTACATCCCCTTCCATGAGATTGGAGCGCACCTCATCAGTTTCCAGATTCATAGGTATCCTGCCCGAGTTTCTGTCCTCCTCAACTCCCCGGAAAAGAGCACCGAGATCAGAGAGCGACAAATTATAAAGCCTGGTGTTAGGGCCTGTAATAGGTTTTTCGATAGTGAACGCAGAGGGAAGCAGCAACTGCACAGTACCGTCAAGAGTAACCCTCGGAGTATTAAAAGTACCTATCACCGAATTATTTATATCAGCCTCCTGAGTAGCAAACACACCACCGACAACAACACAATTGTCCAGAGTCACCTCATCGGCATATATACTTCCTGCCACATAGGCGTTTTGCAGCGACACCGATTTTGCATTTATATCAGAGCAGAAAACAGGGCGACATCCGCTCACTCTTGCTGTAACAGAACCGGCGGAGCCTACCGACTTCATCATGGTCACCCCTCCTTTGACATCGCCGGAAATATAAAACTCCTTCTGAGCGAAAACTGCTCCTTGAATTTCTACATCTCCTCCACGCACCTGAATAGTTTGACCGAACACAGCTCCCTCAACAACCGTATTGCCATCAAAAATCACATTGCGGGTAAGTTCAGCTATTTTTTGAGGAAGAATAGCAC
>JAIDQW010000235.1 GCA_029062075.1 Paramuribaculum sp. | reverse complement strand
GATAAGCACTCCCGGCAGGTATGTCAGAATTGCAGAACAAATTCTGTCCTTTAGTGAAGCTCCATTGTTAGAGATACTTAAGCAGAAAGCTATCTGCAGAGCAACGTCTATTGTGAGAATCACAGCCACATCAAGCATTATATCGGTACTTTGAATCCATGTGGAAATGCCTGTTTTTGACTGACTTGTGACAATATCGGTTGAAAATAACGTAGCCACGGCAATGACGGCACATTCACAGATACGTGGCAGCCATCTCATAAATGTAAGCTTCAGCACGAAACTGAGGCAAACGGCAATCATTATAAAAATAATAGCTGTTTCCATTGTCAATCGTTTTCTTTTCTGCGCTTCAGTACAATAAAGACAATTAAGAGGCAGATAACAACCCCTACGGCAACAAGGGTTCCACTTATGCGACTTGTTGATTTTTCAATATCATTCAACTCATCTTTCCGCAGAACCATTCCATCAGTATCAGCAATATTTTCATTGCGGATGTCAGCTACACATTCGTTATATGTCTTTGCAGAAGCGGCATCAACATTAGAGGAAATGAAGTCACGGAGTTTTGGGTTGTTGCACACAAATCCACTGCATGAAGGCTTGTAGTGATTTACAATCTCTGTGTGCAGTTGTGCGAGGTTTGAAATCTGTTCTTCTGAGGCTTGCCACATTCCCTTTCTCGCGGTTTCAAGCATAACGGCGGTAATTTCCTGTAGGGCAGCAGGATTGACATTCCTGAAGTAATCTTTTGTACCGAGATTATTCACGTCACTCACATAAGTGTCGTAAATATCATTCCACAACTCATTGTCAATAACATCCGGTTTCATAACGTTCCAGCCGTATGTATTTCTAATGACATCTGCGATGGAAGATGCGTCACCTGCACTTCCACTCATTTTTTCACGGATATAAGTGGGATTAAGAATTGTTGAACGGCTCTCAATACCTATCGCCTCCTTTACCTCCTGCATTTTCACTCGGTTACGGTTCCTATAGTCAGCGAGATAGGCATCAGGGTCTTTACCGGTCACGTTTCTGACAGCGAGATTCATCCCACCCATAAATTCATACACGTGATCAAGACTTAGAGCGCCCCATGTGTTACTTTGTCTTGGCTGTACAACAGCATCGGTACGGGTAAGTGCGGCTTCAAATGCATAGTCGCGAATCTTTTCCCAATCTTCTTCCGAGCCATATATGGCACCCATGTTATGGATATATGTTTCAGCTATTTCGCTATCATCTTCCCAGCGGTCTCCGGCTTCCACCATCTCCTGGATGCCCGTCCCGTAGCTACCGTTTACTCCTCCGAATACCCTTGCAGTAGATAAATCCCGAGCATCTTTTGGTGATACGCCTTTGTCAACAAGATGCCGCTCAGATTCAGTAACACCCTCCTTCACATAGTTTGGGTACTTGTCATTCTCAGCATTGGCTGCCATTTCCACAGCTCTGCTGATAAGGAATAGACGTGATGCAGCAAGGTCGCGGAGCTGACCGGATGTTTGTACTACTACATCAATGCGTGGACGACCAAGCTCCTCAGAAGAGATGAGTCTTAGGTCTGTAACTCTGCCAAATGGGTCGCGAATAGGCTCAACACCAAGCATATACAGTATCTGAGCTATAGTGGCTCCTTCAGTTTCAATAAATTCACTGCTCCACAGAGTATAGCTGACTTTTCTCGGCAGGGAATCACCGTGTGCCTCACGATAGAGTTTGAGAGTGTTGTCGGCAAGTGATTTCCCTTTCTCCCATGCAACCGCAGATGGTGTTTCTTCTGCATTGATAGCAAACATATTCCGTCCGGTAGGCAAAATCATCGGGTTGAGCACAGGATCACCTCCTGATGTAGGAATGATATACCCTCCGTCCAGAGCATTGATTATAGATGAAAGCTCGTTATCAGGGCTTGAAAGCAGAGCCTTGTGATATTTGGTGATATTCTTTATTGTACGCTCAATCTCCATTATAGCGGTTGCCTTTTCAATTTCAGGCTGAGTGTATGTTGGCACGGACATCATTGGCATCTGAGGCTGTTCAGGTTGTTTACCTGAATTGTTTCTCTTCATGGTCGCACTCATTTTCGCTATAGCTGCGGAGTCGGCACCCATTTTCTTAGCCATTTCCAATGCTTTTTCCGGTGACATACCGGCACTTTTCATCATCTTTTTAATAGCCCAAGATGGAACTTCATGTCTTTAAGACAGTTTGGATGTCCGTG
>JAIDQW010000234.1 GCA_029062075.1 Paramuribaculum sp. | reverse complement strand
ATATTATATGGCAGCCCCTTTCTTATCATATTGCAAAGGATTATTGCTGCATTGCGGCTTCAACGTCGGCAACAAGCGCAGCATCCTGCTTGTCACGGCTCACGATCTTACCTTCCGGATCAAAGAGGATGATACAGGGAATCGCGGGAATACCATATATATCGGTAGCGACATTCTGGGTATTCAGAATCTGCTCCCAGGGGAGCTGATGTTTTTCAATTGCGCGGAGTGTATTTTCCGGCTCATCCCACACGGCAACACCGAGAAAATCCATTTTGTCAGAATACTTGTTGTAAAGGTCTTTGATCACAGCTGTTTCGCGGATGCAGGGTCCACACCAGCTTGCCCAGAAATCAACAAGAGTGTATTTACCTTTGCCAACATAGTCGCTCAGTTTTTTTGTCTCACCGTTATATGTAATGGTGAAGTCCTTGAACATTTTACCTACTGATGTCTCCTCTTTATTCACAAGACCCTGACGAAGAGTCTGAACTTTCTTGCTTGAACTAAACTGAGGATACTCTTTCAGCTTGGCATCAAATGTGGGAAGATTCCAATTATAACATTCCTGAAGAAACAGGTAGAATCCGAGAGGGTTTGAAGCATTCTGCTCAAGGGTCTCTTTACCCAAATTATTGTATCGTGTCAATATATCCTGCTTCTGGGCATCAGTCGCACTGTCTCCAAGAGCGCGATATTCCTTTTCAAGTTCACTCTGCTTATTGAAAAATCCAACCATGGTGTCATTGGTCGGAGTACCTGTAGCAAGACGGGTCTTTGCATCTGCACAGATGTTACCCGGTTCAAGCACAAGCATCGCTGCGCGGTTACCGTCAAGAAGAATGCGTGCGAAAACTGGTTCATTAATCTCTCCGGTAAACACGGCTTTACCATCTGTAACAATGGCGGAGTCAAGCTTCTCGCCGGTATCAAAGCTAACAATATATGCACTTAAGCCATCTTCTTCAGCTGTAAGCGGCAATGTAACCGTGTAATTATCAGCCGTATTGGCTGTTGCGCAACTAACAGTAAAAATTCCTGCGCAAACAAAAGATAAAATTGAACGTTTCATATATAAAAACTACTTAATTACTTTTGCAAAATAAGTACATTATTTCCGCAAAAGTAAAAACTACACTTAAAAAACTCATCACGAAGAGCTTTTTTGCTAATTTTGCAAACCGTTTTAACATTATTTTTCAATTATGCAACATCAGGATAATCTGAACGCTTACATCCTTCAGTCGCTCCGCAACAACTGGGAACTGCTCGCGCTAACCGATTACAATGGAGCAGCTTTTCAGTACAAGGACATCGCAAGAAAAATCACCAAACTACATATCTTATTCAAAAGTGCCGGAGTAAAGCCCGGTGAAAAAGTCGCTCTATGCGGCAGAAACAGCGCACAGTGGGCTATGGCTTTTCTCGGCATCATAACTTACGGTGGCATTGCTGTGCCGGTGCTCAACGAATTCAAACCGGACAACATTCACCATCTTGTAAACCATAGCGAGGCGAGACTGCTGTTTGCTGACGCACCGACCTGGGAAAATCTTGATGCGGCGGCAATGCCCAATCTTGAAGGCGTACTGCAAATCAGCGACTTTTCGCTGATGATGAGCAGAAGCGAATCGCTATCCGAAGCGAGAGCCAATCTCAACAAACTTTTCGGCGAGGATTATCCGGAACGCTTTACCGTTGATGATCTTGAAGTTAGCTTTAATAAGCCGGATGACATAGCCCTAATTAACTATACTTCTGGAAGCACCGGTTTCTCAAAGGGGGTAATGGTTACCTACGGCAACCTTTGGAGCAACATTCAATATACCATTGATCACCTGACCTATCTTAAACCCGGCGACGGAATCGTGTGCATGCTTCCGCTTGCCCACATGTACGGTCTCGTTGTTGAGATGCTTCACCCGCTGGTTAAAGGTTGCCATATAACATTCCTTACCAGAACACCGTCTCCGAGAATTATAATGGAAGCGTTTGCCAAAGTGCATCCGAAACTCATCGTAGCAGTTCCTCTTATCCTCGAAAAAATAATCAAAACAAAAGTTTTTCCGCTTCTGGAAAAACCATATATGAAGTTTCTGCTTCATGTGCCGTTTGTTGACGACCGCCTGTTAGGCAAAATCAAAGAAAAGCTCACTGACTCATTCGGTGGTGATCTTCACGAAATCATCATCGGCGGTGCGGCACTCAACAAAGATGTAGAAAGTTTTCTGCGTCGAATAAATTTCCCGTTTACAGTGGGCTACGGGATGACGGAATGTGCTCCTCTTATCTCCTATGCTCCCCACACCGAATTGCGCCCCGGCTCATGCGGTAAGGTGGTTGACCGCATGGAGGTAAAGGTCGATTCTCCTAATCCGGAGGAAACACCCGGAGTAATCTGGGTTCGAGGAGACAATGTAATGAAAGGATATTTCAAGAATCAGGAAGCCACCGATGCAGTATTTGACCAAGACGGCTGGATGAGCACAGGTGATATTGGCTGCGTTGACGAGGACAATTTCATTTATCTGCGCGGGCGCGACAAGAACATGATTCTCGGACCGAGCGGTCAGAACATCTATCCGGAAGAGATTGAACAGAAACTCAACAATCTGCCATACGTTGGTGAATCGATTGTTATTGATGATGGAAACGGCAAACTGATAGCCCTTGTCTATCCTGATATGGATAATGTCATTCAGAGAAATATCCCGACAGAAGAACTTGAGAAAATCATGGCTGAAAATCTTGAGCAATTGAACAAGGAACTTCCGGGTTACTCAAAGGTCGCACATGTGGAGATTATGAGCGAAGAGTTTGAGAAAACGCCGAAACGATCTATCAAGCGCTATCTTTATCAGCGATAAATCAATTAAGATATTTACCTACCGAATCCGGAGACATTCCACGGCGACGGGCATAATCTTTTTTCTGCTCGTTGTCCGTGGTTCCTATTATAAAGTAGTGCGCTCCGGAATAGCCTATCATCAGCCCTGTGGTTGATGCCGCCGGACTCATAGCTCCATTCTCGGTCAACTCAACACCAAGTTCGCTGTAGTGAAGTAGTTTATCTGCCTCAAATACAAGCGACTGGTCAGGAAGCGATGGATAGCCTATAGCCGGACGGATGCCACGATATCGACCCTCCAGCAGATTGCGTTCCTCTTCCGATTGCGCATCGGCATAACCCCAGTAATGGGTTCTTACCTTATGGTGCAACCACTCCGTTGCAGCCTCAACAAGGCGGTCTGCTACACTCTGCCACAGGAGTTTTGCATAATCATCTGATGCCCTCCTGACATTTTTGTCTATCTCACCCGCAGTTGTTACTGTAAAAAGTGCGATATTGTCCTGCGCATTACCATCAGCATCCGGAGGTGCTATAAAATCAGCTAAAGCAATACACTCGATACTATCCGATATCTGACGTCTGAGTGTAGGGATTGTTATCTGTTTCTCGCCATCTATTATAATATCATCACCAGATGATTTAGCAGGGACAAGAATCACCCGCCCTCTGAGCATGGCGTTGTCACTTACCAGGTGATCCAATATACTGTTTGCCTCTTTGAAAAGCTGCATTGCTTCAGAGGCTTTCATCCGTTTGGA
Organism: Paramuribaculum sp.; assembly: GCA_029062075.1. Taxonomy (GTDB): domain Bacteria; phylum Bacteroidota; class Bacteroidia; order Bacteroidales; family Muribaculaceae; genus Paramuribaculum. The sequence goes on along the minus strand of JAIDQW010000234.1, from coordinate 3,956 downwards.
TTCATCCATTGCAGCAAGCCACTGAGCCTTACAATGGTCACACCCCTTCAAATCCGCTATTGACGCAAGAGATGCGTCCAGCTTCCATGCAGCAAAAAAAGCCCGCCAGTTAATCAACTGCCTCACATCCTTTACCGGTATATCAACTGTGTGACATCCCGGCAAATGTGGCGACGCAGCAATTCCTTCCATATTAAATTTGTGACCTCTTTCACGAGCTTGCTCAAGAGTAAGCAAAGCCACTTTACCTTCATACTCATCTCTAATTACCTGCTGACGAAGTTTTAATTCCCGTACCGCCTCCGCTCTCTGCCCTCCGGCAAATTTCTGCGCTACACCGGGGAGCGCAGCAGCATCACGTGTATATATTACCGCTCCTGAATAAACCGGTGCAATCTTTACCGCAGTGTGAATTTCGGATGCTGCCGCGCCACCTACAAAAAGAGGTATTTCAAGCCCTCGCTCTTCCAGCATCCGGGCAACATTCTGCATTTCAGATAGCGAAGGAGTTATGAGTCCGCTGAGCCCAATGAAATCGGCTCCTGAGGCTACAGCTGTGTCAATAACCTTTTCAGGAGGTACCATCACTCCCAAGTCAATAACCTCATAACCGTTACAGCTAAGAATTACCCCCACAATATTTTTTCCTATATCATGAACGTCACCCTTTACGGTTGCCAATACAACTTTTCCGGCACCCGAAGAGCTTCCGCTTCTCCTCTCCGATTCAATGAGCGGGGTTAGATGTTCTACCGCTTGTTTCATCACGCGAGCACTGCGCACTACCTGAGGCAAAAACATTTTTCCGGAGCCAAATAGTTCACCCACTCTGTTCATACCCCTCATAAGCGGACCGTCAACTACTCCGAAAGCTGTACCGATTTCATTCACGCACTTGTCAAGAACAGCCTCTATCCCCTCACTCCTGCCATTGACTATCATCTGCTCAATAATTTCTGACGGAGTGACAGGGGCTGACACAACAGCGGGTTCTGTCTTAGCATTGCCGGTATTCTCCCTTTCTCTCAGCTCCTTAATTCGTTGCGCCTCATCAATAAGCTTGTCAGTCGCATCGGTTGAATGATTGAGCAGCACATCATCTATAGCCTCGGCAAGTTCCCGATCAATTTCATCAGTATCAAGCAGTGTGGATGGATTTATGATAGCCATATCCATCCCTTCGGCAACCGCATGCTTCAGAAAAAGCGAATGCATAGCCTCACGCACATAATTATTGCCCCTGAATGAGAATGACAGATTACTGAGACCGCCGCTCACATGCGCCCCGGGAAGATTTTGCCTTATCCATCCCGCAGCCCTGATAAAATCCAAGGCATAGTCAGCATGAGCTTCAATACCGGTTGCAACTGCAAGAATATTCGGGTCGAAAATTATATCTTCCGCAGGAAATCCGGCACCGGTGAGCAAATTGTAAGCTCGCTCACACACTCTGATTTTCCGCTCGAAAGTATCAGCCTGACCCTCTTCATCAAATGCCATCACCACTACAGCTGCACCAATTCGCCTCAAAACCTTAGCCTTGGCGAGCATTGCCGCTTCGCCCTCTTTCAGGCTTATGGAGTTGACTATCGGCTTGCCCTGCACCTTTTTCAGTGCCTGCACCGCCACAGCCCAGTTACTTGTATCAATCATAAGTGGCACCTTAGCTATTTCCGGCTCAGCTGAAATGACAGTTATGAAATCGCACATACACTTCCCGGCATCAAGCATGGGGTCATCCATGTTTATATCAATAATGTCCGCTCCCGCCTTTACCTGAGCTGCAGCTATAGAAGCCGCTTCATCCAGGGCTCCTTCATTTATCAGACGAAGAAACTTACGGCTTCCCGCAACATTGCACCGCTCCCCTATCTTGACAAACTTACCGGGTTTAAAAGCCTCCAGTCCTGCGAGCGTCATTTCCAATTTTTTCTCCGGAACCGGACGCGCTTTTGCGCACTTCACCACCTCAGCTATCGCTGCGATGTGGTCGGGAGTCGTACCGCAACATCCACCAACAATATTGAGCTTACCACCTTCTATGAGCGGACGAAGTTTTTCAGCCATTCCCTCAGGGGTTTCCCTATAATTTCCCAAAGCATCCGGCAATCCTGCATTAGGGTGAATACTCAGGGCAAACGGCACATTCTGCAAAGATTCAATATATGGTGTAAGCTCATCGGCACCGAAGCCACAGTTCAATCCCACAGATATAGGATTAGCATGTGCTACTGTAGCGATAAAAGCACTCAGAGTCTGACCGCTCAGAATTCGCCCCCCTTGATTAATTGTAGCCGAAATCATCACCGGCACATCACGGTGCAAATCATCCATCGCCCTCAACACAGCGTGAATAGCCGCCTTAGCGTTCAAGCCGTCAAATACAGTTTCAAGCAACAGCACATCAACACCGGCATCAATCAACGAATAAGCCTGCTCATAAACAGCTGCCTCAACATCATCCCACGTAACAGGATTCTCTGTTTCAATTTCAGATGCCAGTGAAAGAGAGTGACTTCCGGGACCGATACTGCCTGCAACCCATGCATCCACGCCACATTCAGCAATTGCCTCACGGGCGATGCGCACCCCCGCACGGTTGATGCTGTCGGTAAGTGAATCCACCCCGTACTCCCTTAAACTCAGCGCATTTGCATTAAATGTGTTTGTTTCTATTATTCCTGCTCCAGCATTTATATAACTCTTGTGAATTTCCTTAATTTTATCAGGAGCTGTGATATTTAGCAAGTCATTGCAACCCTTTAGCTGTGTTGAAGATTGGAATGACTCCGGGGTATAATCCTTTTCATCCAACCCAAGCTGCTGAATCATTGTTCCCATCGCTCCATCGAGCACAATCACTCTTGACTCAAGAGCCGATTTCAATGCCTTTGAGGCAACAGACATTATATTTTTATTAGGCACTTATATACAAATTTACACTAAGCAATTTTTGAGGCAAAGTTAAGAAAAAAGAGCGAGATTTTATGTCTCGCTCTTATAATCTATGCAAGTTACTTCACTTATTTCTATTTGTTATAAATGTAGAAAAGGTTATTCAATAAATCCATATTCGCCCCACTTCTTGATGAATTTCCGTAGGGCATATACATTACCATCCAGTAACTCTTATCATACTTATACAAGCTCATACCCACCACTGTTGATGTGCTTTGTGTAGTATATCCGTTCGTAAAATAGAAATCATATCCATCAACAGCGACCGGTTGGTAACGTTCCATCAGAAAATCTACCAAATCAGAAGTATATGTTGTTTTAACCGTTATAACAGAAGAAGACAATCGACCACTACTATCAAAAGTATACATTGTAATAGGTGCTATATTGCTATTGGATGTATACCCTATAGAGTTTCCAGATTCTTTGTAGTTATTTCCGCATTTTGATATAAGCTGAGACTTACTTATTCCCCAATCCGTAACTGGCTCTTTTATGAAATTTGATTTTGGAGTCACAGTTACCTTACAACTGTTTTTTTCATTACTAATAGTACATTCTCCAACGTGCTCTGCCTCTACATTACCATCCTTATCTACGGATGCTACAAAATCATTTGATGAACGCCAATTCCCAGACAAGCCAAGAGAGAATGATGTTCCCACAGAAATAGACTTCACAGATGGTATTGAAATCTTCGGCTCATCCTTATCATCGGAACAAGCCGAGAGTAGCGTTACCCCAATCACCATGAGTAGCAACGCAAATTTTTTTTCAAATCTCTTCATAATTGAAAAATTTATTTGGTTAGTTTGCAATATTGCCGTAGTTATTGCCACCACCAATAAAATAGTGGTGGGCTTTTGCATCCTGTACGATTCAGAGGTACTGCCATACCCACACAACATACAGAGACACTAAGCCCACCAAGCAGCCACACCAATAAAGGTATGGCGATACTGTGGGCGTTTAGTGCTTTGTCCCCGTTGTGTTGAAAA
>JAIDQW010000233.1 GCA_029062075.1 Paramuribaculum sp. | reverse complement strand
AGCACAGAAGAAATTATGGTTGCAAACAGAAGTACTATTCCCCCGAAAAAACCAAATTTACGCATCTTTATTCCCGTTGCAAATAAATAAAGAGCTATACACCCCAAAAGTGCAATAAATATAATTAAAGCTGTGATAGCCCAACTGTTGCTGGTCATCAAGGTTGCAGCCCGGTCGTAAGCATTGCTGAGAAAGGAACCTCTTTCACCCTGACGGTCAAAAATTTTACCATTTACGAATTCAAGGTTTATGAGGGCATTCTTATTTGAGGGATCAAGCCGTAAGGCTCTCTCATAAGCCACTATGGCTTTTCCCGGTTTATCAAGCCGATACCAACAGTTGCCAAGATTATAATATAACTCTGATGAAGAGCCCTCACTCTGCATAATTTCTTCATATAAAGATGCTGCGAGTGAAAAATCATCTGCAGCGTATGCCGAATCAGCTCGCTGGTCAAGCGTTAAAGCATTGCCTGAGAAGCAAATTGACACTAATACAATAAAAGATATAATGTGCTTCATATAAGTCATTTTTTAATTTTGGTGTTTTCCATGCCATTTATGGCATCAGTTGCCTCACGATAAACCCTACTCATTTCATCTGCAGATTTTTGAGGAGTATATCTTGCCATCTCACACGTATCAAGAACGTCAATCAGTGGTGTAATTACCGAGTCGCTGACACCTGCCGAAGACAACTGTTCCGAAACATTCTGGCGAGAAAGTTTTGATGCAGGGATTGATAGTTTGTCACTAATATATCCCCATAGAGCTCTAAGCATTTCCTCATAAAATTTTTCTTCATTACCTTCTTTGGCGAATTTTTCAGCGATACGCAACCGTTTCTTGGCAATCTTGTTGGCTTTTGCCAAGCGGGTGCCCTGAATATCCGATGCTCTCTTTGCATGACGGCTATAAATAGCTACAATACTGATAAAACCAATTATTCCAATAATGTAAAGCAGCCAGTACCACCATTGATGAGCAAGAAGAATGTGGTTTTGTGAAACATGTTTGTCTCCGGTATAAATGTGCAGAATATCAGTATTCTTTGCTGAAATATCCTGCCTTTCCGATTCAGAAGGAGATGAATTGGCACCTTTGCTGACTTTAATATTATAAACCGGAGTTTCAATAGTGACATATTCTTTGGTTACCGGATTAAAATAAACGAACTTATCACTGCCAATCTTAAAATCACCCACTGATTGAGGTACAAAAGTGTATTCAATTGTCATAGTTCCGGTTACATTCTGTCCGGAAACCTCGGCATTTATATCACTTTTGGGAGTATATTGCTCAAACTCGGAGGGGAAGTCAATTTCCGGCTCCTTAAGATACTTGATATTACCGGTTCCTTTGATTGTGTAGAGAAGGGTAGCGGCATCATTTGTGCGGAAACTGTTTCCTACAAGACGGCTGTCAACAGTGAAAGTTCCAACAGCACCGGTGAATCCATCAGGTTGCGGTGTTGGCAAAGGTTTGATATCAATCGAAGCCGAATTGGATTTAACTTTTATCTCCCTTTCCTGAGGATCTCTTACAGTGAAAAATCCCATATTGACATTATTGTACTGTACTACCTTAATATCATAATTTCCGGAATTGATCGTGAGCCTTCCTGATTTTTGCGGGAAAATAATACATTTTTTCAGTACTGCCGTCATGTAGCGGGAGCCTCTGTACTCCTCCTCCTGGTTAAGAGTAGGTTGTAAGTCAAGCTCCTGAATGAGAAATCCGTCAAAACTCGGTTGTAGAGTTGGGAAGAATGATGAAATCTGGTATCGGGTGTAAAGTTTTATTGTACATTCAATAGCTTCCTGCTCGTAAGCCGAAGATTTTGAAAGGATAATTCTTACAAATACATCATCGGCATTAACGTTACGGTCCGCTGATTGTGTATCAATATCATAAATATCAACAGGCGAGCTTCCATTTCTTCCTCCAGAGCTCTGATTGTCTGGACTCTGGGATGAAGATTGAACTACATTAATCGTTTTGGCGGAAGTCTTCATCGTTTTGCCGTCAACTACTATGGATGCTTCTCCAATAGAATATTTTCCAGGCTTGTCTGCCTTAAAAAAGTATGTATATTCGATTCTGGACGAAGAGGACATTCTGCCGTTTATAACCTGTGTACTCTGACTCGTTGAAACTGACGGCCCATAGATTTGTGTGATTCCGGGAGTCTGAACAAGTTTGGGATTAGAGCCTTCTGCGTTTCTAAGCACAAATGTCACGGGGAATCTCTCACCGGCACGAACACTTCCAGGCACCGTTACGTCAAAGTGAACCTGGGCAAATGTTGCTGACGAAAATAGTATGAATTGTAGTATTATAAAC
>JAIDQW010000232.1 GCA_029062075.1 Paramuribaculum sp. | reverse complement strand
GTGCTTTAACACCGAAGCAAGATTTTCTCCATCATTCGGGACAAATTCAACAGAGATGGGCAGATAGAAGGACCGTGAACGCATATCCGGCGGAAAATAAGGATTATTTGCCAGGCGAACTGCATCTTTTTCAGTTGTTATCAGAAACTTTCCACTACTCTTTATAGTAGAAAACTTTTTCTGAATAGCTATCATATCTGAGTGATTAAAATTATGGTGATCATTAAAAACCATTACTTTAACCTTTATGCCAAAACTACGTATATACCGGATAAATGGTCTCGGGTTAGCCACCCCTGCCACAGCAAGTACAGTGTTTGCCGGTCCCATCTGACATAATTCCGGTGACTTTTCTCCTTTTAGCGATTCAGGGAAAAGAGGTACCAGCGGCAGATAGCAGTATTTTGAGAACAGCAGATGCTGGTATGGGAACAAATCAAAAGTTTCCTTAAAAATCCTATAATCCATAGGCTTCATGTCATCAGGACACTTGGACAGGACCACTATATCCGCCCTGTTAATAGCTTTAACGGGTTCCCTCAATCTACCAAGAGGTAAAAGAGAGTCATTATAAACAGGATTGGAATGCTCTGTTAGCAAAATGGATATTCTCGGCTTGACATATCTATGTTGAAAAGCGTCATCAAGAACAATCAGATTCAGACTGGGATCAAGTTCAAGCATTCGTCTGATACCCTCGACACGCTTCTCGCATACAGCCACCATCACACCTTTTTTCTCAAACTTACGATATATCTGATAAGGTTCATCTCCGATATCTTCCGGGCGGGAGTTAGCACTGGCAAGAATAAATCCTTTTGTCTTACGTCTATATCCTCTACTTAACATTCCGATACGGTACTCCCCGGTCAAAGCATTTATTACATACTCAGTGTGCGGGGTCTTTCCAGCGCCACCTACCGTGAGATTACCGACCGCTATCACAGGAATATCAAATGACTGCTGCTTAATAAAACCTTTATTAAACATAAGGTTGCGTATTCCCACTCCCATGCCGTAAAGCAACGACAAGGGATAGAGAAACATTGATGCCAAGCAACCTTTTTTTGCCATTGGTGTGGGTTATCTGATTTCAATAAAATCCATTCTTGCCTGGAGCGGATCGATATTCTTAAGATAATTTGTCAAATCATAAAACTTCATGTTCTCTTCTCCGACAAAGCTCTTGACAACAGACACTCTTATAGTTTTAGAGATGTCAAGCATCTCTTCCCACCACTTGAAATTCACTTTAGGATACTCTTTAATATAATAATTGCCGTCACAACCAAGCTCATTTGCCACGAAAGAAATTGCCTCGTCAAGTCCACCTAAATAATCTACCAGTCCAATTTCAAGTGCTTTATGACCGGACCAAACTCTACCCTCTGCAATAACTTTAATTGAGTCAACCGGTAAGCTCCTTCCGTCAGCACATCGTTTAACAAACAACTCATAACCATTTTCCACCATAGCTTGCATGGCAGCTTTTTGATCCGGAGACATTGCTTTATAGAATGTGGGGAAC
>JAIDQW010000231.1 GCA_029062075.1 Paramuribaculum sp. | reverse complement strand
TCTTCCGAGAAACTGACGGCCATACGCACTCAGACTCTCCACATATCGTCGCTGACCTTCGGCGTATAATGTGTCGAACGCCAGGCTCGACTTGCCGCTGCCGCTTACTCCGGTAACAACAGTCATAGCCCCGCGCTCAATTTCTACATCTACATTTTTAAGATTGTTAACCCGTACTCCCTTTGCGCTTATAGCACCCTCTGAGTCGGAGATATATTTATTTTCCTTTGATTTTTTAGCCATAGCTTGCAAAGGTACGCAATTTCGGGCTATCGGGAAAAAGCTCTTAAATTCCCCTAACTCAATTTAACGGTTATTTGCGCCAGAAGCCCGGGGTGAAGAGAATCAGAACGGTAAACAGTTCGAGACGGCCAATAAGCATGAGCAGAGAGAGAACCCATTTGCCCAAATCAGGAATAGCACTGAAATTTTCACCATAGCCTGTAACACCTGCCCCCAGTCCGGTGTTGCTTACACATGAAAATGAGGAGAAAAAAGCATCAACGAGCGGCACATTCAAACCTGTAAGTACTATGCCTCCTACTGCAATGACCATCACATAGATACAGAGAAAGGCTATAACCTTGTTCACAGTATCAGAGGGGATAACCTTTCCGTTAACCCTTACGCTGAGAATAGCCGAAGGATGAACGCAACGATACAGCTCATTGCGGGTATTTTTTAGCAAATAAATAAGACGGTCAATCTTCGCTCCACCACTCGTTGACCCTGCACACGCTCCGAAAAACATCAGCACAACAAGAATGGCGAGAACGAAAGTGCCCCACTCCTCAAAATTATTAGCAGTGAGACCGGTTGAAGTAATGGTAGATATTATCTGGAAAATGGGATCAAGAGTTACTGAAGAAATTCCGGAGTAAAATCCTCTTGCAAAAATAGATACCACCAACAAGACATAAGCAGCGGCAATGATAATGATATAAGCCCGAAACACGTCGTTACTCCACAATGATTTAACCTTGCCCTGTGCCGCCTTGAACAGCAACGCGAAATTAACACCCCCAAGAAACATGAAAAGAGTTATCACAGCAGTAACATAGTGGGAATTCCACGCACCGATACTGTTGTCTCTGGTAGAATATCCTCCTGTGGAAATTGATGCAAAAGCATGGCAGATACTATCGAAAAAATCCATTGGTCCGACCCAAAGCAAGAGGGTAAGAGCTGCTGTGAGAGTAAAATAAACTCCCCACAAACCTTTTGCCGTTTGCGAAATCCTCGGCCGGATTTTATCGTGAGTGATTCCCGTTACCTCCGCATTGAACATCTGCATCCCACCGCTATAATTGAGCATCGGCAATACCGCGAGCGTAAAGAGAATGATTCCCATGCCGCCAATCCATTGCATGAGACAACGCCACAGCAACATACCATGTCCGAGGCTCTCCACCGAATCAATAACAGAAGCACCGGTAGTTGTGAATCCGCTCATACCTTCAAAGAAAGCATCACTCAGCGAGAGCGGGTTTTCAGTAAGCATAAACGGCAACATTCCAAATATGGTAAAGAAAATCCAGACGCAAGCCGTG
>JAIDQW010000230.1 GCA_029062075.1 Paramuribaculum sp. | reverse complement strand
CATTTCCATAATCAGAGGTATTGTGGTTTCTCCCATCGGTGTGAGGGAATACTCTACTCTTGGCGGTACGACCGGGAAGACCTCATGGCGGATAAGTCCGTCCTTTTCAAGTGCGCGGGCAGTCTGGGTGAACATCTTGTTTGATATATCGCGCAGTTTCTTCTGGAGCTCTGTTGAGCGCTTCGGTCCGTTTTTGAGATGATAGAGCATTATCAGTTTCCATTTTCCTCCTATAAGTTCCAACGCAAGTTCAGGAGCACAAAAATAGTTGCGCCCTGAAAATTTATTCCCGTTCTTAAATCTTTATATTTCTGATTCTCCATAAAATGCTCCTTTTAGTAACTACATAATCTTTAGGTGTATATATCAAAAAAGGTAAGTATTATATTGTTACAATGCAAATGGATTATACTCACCACTATGAAAATAATAGCAATAAACGGAAGTCCCCGTAAGGACGGAAACAGTGCCAAACTCCTTCAAAGTTGGGTAGATGGCTTCAAATATCTGTATTCTTAAGCAGGTGTGGAATGGGTTGACCTGTATTCTCTGAAATATACAGGTTGTCGCAGTTGCTTCGCCTGCAAGCGTAGGGACGGCTAACTTTACGGAACCTGTCCTATTAAGGATGATATTCACGACCTAATAGAAAAGGTATATGATGCGGATGCGGTCGCTATCGCCTGTCCCATTTATTCCGGTGATCTGGGCGCCTATGCCAAGGCTTTTATCGAACTGATAAATTCCTACATGCAGCGCAAAGATGAAAACGAAGTTATATTTGTGGAAGGTACGGGGCATGTATATACAAAGCGCGAACAGATGTTAGCCGACATAATCCTCTCTTTAGTGCGGAAGTGGCAATAACAGGTAATTTGTGGAGAAAACGGGGAGGGGAGGGTGTGAAAGTTGGTGCATTGGATTTTTTGAGTTAGCTTTGCGGTATGAATAGAATGAGTGCCAAATAAATACCTGAGGTGTTATGACGGAAATTGATTTCATAATTACCTGGGTGGATATGGATGACCCGAAATGGAGGGCTGAGTTTGAGAAGTACTCAAACCGACAAACTAATGAAAAAAACGGTGTATCGGAAGCACGATTCCGCGACTATGGTTTTCTAAAATATTGTTTCAGAGGTGTGGAGAAGTTCGCACCCTGGGTGAGAAAGATTCATTTTGTTACAAGCGGACAGGCACCGGCTTGGCTGGATACTTCAAATCCGAAGCTGAATATGGTGAGTCACAAAGATTTTGTGCCGGAGGATTTCCTGCCTACCTTCAATTCTGTCGTTATTGAGCGCTATATGCACCGCATTCCGGGGCTTGCAGACCGGTTTGTTTATTTCAATGATGACTTTTATATCATCAACAAAATCACCCCGGACCGTTTCTTTAAGAATGGTTTACCGAGAGATATAGCTGTGTTTCAGTACAATCCGAGCTGGTCGCAGTGGTATAAAAGGATAAAAAACAATATCAGGATAATCAACCGGCATTTTGACAAGCGCGAGGTTATGGTGAAGTTCCATGACAAGTGGTTTGAACCGAGTTATGGGTCGAGAGCCAGATTGAATTATCTTCTTAAACCGTATGGCAAGTTTATCACTCTGCGTACTCCTCACAATGCCCAGCCGTACTTGAAGAGCACTTTTGAGGAGGTGTGGAATGCAGCAGGTGAGGAGCTGACCGCAACTTCCGTGAACAGGTTCCGCAAGGTAACTGACTATACACCGGAGCTGTTCCGTACCTGGCAGATATGCCGGGGCAATTTTGAGCCGCTCAACACATACGCCGACACCAAGATGTTTCCCCTGCTGATAAAATCGAAGCAGGCGATAAAGGCGATTTATAATCAATCGTATAATCTGGTGTGTATCAACGACAATGTGAAGATTCCCAACTACAATGAGGTTATGGCGAGTCTTGATGCGGCGTTTAATCATATCCTTCCCGATAAGAGCAGTTTTGAGAAATGAACAAGGTCGCGGCTGAGATAATTGCGGGACTGATACCTAACAAGATGGTACGAAACCGCTGGCGCGGGATTCTGCGCTTTGGAATTATTGACGCGCTTAAACTGCAGAGATGCCTGAAAAAAGATAAGAGTAAGCCTAAGTATTACCTTGCAGTATGCGCGATAGCCAAGAATGAAGGGGCTTATTTCAAGGAGTGGATAGACTGGCATCTAAGTGTAGGTGTGGAAAAATTCTATATTTACGACAACGGCAGCGATGACAATACGGCAGAGGTACTGAAACCATATATAGAAAAAGGCATTGTTGACTACGTCAGTTTTCCGGGATATAGAATGCAGCTTGCAGCTTACGACGACTGCCTTGTGAAGCATAGGTTTGAAGCGAGGTGGATTGCATTTATAGACCTGGATGAGTTTATTGTTCCGGTCGCAGACAAAAGTGTGCCCGAATTTCTGAGCCGTTTTGAAGATGCCCCTGCGGTGGAAATCAACTGGCTTATTTACGGCAGCGGCGGGGCTGTTGAGAAAAGCGATCGTCCGGTTATGGAGCGGTTCAGGCATCACTCCAAAGGTGACCATAAACTTAACAGGCACGTTAAAAGCATAGTGAATCCGCGAAGGGTTTATTCAATGATCGGCTGCCATGAGGCAGCGAGAATAAGTGGGAAAGCGGTTGATTCTCATGGTGATACGATAGTGAGAAACTTCCGTGAGCGTGAGCCTCAGCAGGATGTGATAAAAATAAATCACTATGCGGTGCGCTCCCGCGAGGAGTTTCTTGAAAAGCAGAACCGTGGAAGAGCAAGCGGCACCCAGAGGACCGTTCCTGACGAATACTTTTATAAGTATGACCTCAATGATGAGGTAGATTGATTATTTTTCAAACGGCGACTTTTCCGGGAATCTTTCCTGAAGAAATTTTGCGGCTCTGTGCCGGTCTTCGTCATGAGCATATTCCGAGTCATTCATGCAGAAGAATATCGGATTATAGCTTTCAAGCTTTTTATAATGCTCCGGATTCTGAATGTGAATTCTCAGTGATGTTTTCTGGCTTACATATTTCACATGAGCCTTATGCTCAGCCATAGCGACATAGTTGTAAAGACTCCGCTCAATATCATTTGGAGTGCGAACATGATTTACAATAGTAAGACCAATCTCTGTTGCAAACAGTTCTTCAGCTTTAATGCAGATACTCTTCAAATAAGCATCAATATTGTGATGTTCTTTTGCCCCGAAATATTTATTATAATGCTTTTCTACAAGTCCTGCCGCGTTCTGAACCACACGATTATAGTAGCTCATCTTTTTGTGAAGAATCTTATCCCTAAGCTTGAGCAGGAGCTTTCTGAACGGTCGCCGGTTGACTCTTACAATGGGATTGCCGTCAGGTGCAAAAAAGGTTGACGGAGTAACCGGACGGTTGAGATACATATCATCGTTGGCATACAGGAAGTGTTCCGCCAAGCCCGGTATTCTGCATATATGATGTTCAATAGCAGTGGAGTTGAATGAGGGAAGCGACTGCGGCGGCATAATATCCTTATGATCGACTATCTGAATTTTTGGATTAGATGTGTCAAGCCAATGAGGAGCATGATTAACTGGTACAATGAAGATTTTCCTTAACAACGCGGCGTAATTCTCAAAAGAACG
>JAIDQW010000023.1 GCA_029062075.1 Paramuribaculum sp. | reverse complement strand
CCTGAGGACCGGGATATACATAATCAATGATGGGGTAGCTCTTTGTCGGATCGAAGTTGAAAGGCTTGTACATGACACCGTAAAGATCGGTCACACCATCAGCCGCCTTAACAGTGAAAGTTTCAGGAAATTTATATCCGGCTTCAAAGAGACGTGAAAAGTCTGATCGTTCAAGCGGCATCAATCTGTTTCCTGTAGCAGTTGAAAATAAGGCGGTTTCGGGTACAGTATCGACTCTTGAATAGTTATTCACAAAGTAGCGGGCATTATCATCCATAATAGGGGCATGGAAATAGTCTCCATTTGTGAGCCGTTTAACAGGGCCACCGTCAAGGTTTACACTGTAAAGATTCTGATAATATGGATTTTGACCGGCTTCTCTACCCATTCCGGTAAAATATACTGTTCTTGTGGCAGGGTCAACATTTATAATATTGTGTACATGCCAAGGACCATCTGTGAGGCGACGCTTCATATTTCCCTTATCGTCATATAAATAGAGGTGTGCCCATCCGTCTCTTTCGCTCCACTGAATCAATTCTTTGCCACCGTTGAGAATAGAAAGTGGACGAACTTCCTGATAGGTATTCATTCTCTCTTCAATAACAGGCACAAGAGTATCGGAGCCAATGGTGTATGAACAGATATCAATACGATGCAGGTCTCGGCTGGAGCGTGTCACGAAAAACCTGTTATTGTCACCAAGCCAAACATTAGGGGAATCATATTTGAATCTATCAGTATGTTTTCTGGGCTTGCTTCCGATTGAAATAGTCTGGTTCTTAAATTTGGAAGTGTTAATCTCCTTGCGACTGTTATCAGTCATATCGAAAATGTAAAGGTGCTCTATAGGAGCTTCTTTTTCACCCGGCATCTGGTATTTGTAAGTTTCCAGTGTGGGTCTTGGTTCAGCAACTGAGTTTATTACCCAAAGTGGCTTTACCTCTCTGTTGTCTTCGATGTTAGTGACGAAATACCTTGAATCAGGAGACCAGTAACCCCAAACACCTTTGCGCTTACCGTTGCACAATGTGTCTGTATTGAGAGTGCTGTAAGGTATTCC
>JAIDQW010000229.1 GCA_029062075.1 Paramuribaculum sp. | reverse complement strand
TGCTAAACAGCAAACCCTATGTGATCGGCATAGACATGGGCGGTACCAATACCGTTTTCGGAATCGTGGATGCGAGAGGAAAAGTGCTCGCCAGCGACTCTATCAAAACCAGAAAGCACTCCAATATCAATGACTATATTGACGAGCTTTACAACGAAACCACAAGACTCATAAAATCTATTGACGCCGAAGATAAGATTTCAGGCATAGGAGTGGGTGCACCTAACGCCAACTACTTCACCGGTATGATTGAGGACGGTGTCAACCTCCCCTGGCCGACACCGGTACCCTTCGCACAACTTCTTTCTGACAAATTCGGAATTCCTGTAGCCATCACAAACGATGCCAATGCCGCTGCCATCGGTGAAATGACATACGGTGCAGCAAGAGGACTCCGCGATTTTATCATGATTACTCTTGGCACCGGAGTTGGAAGCGGAATTGTCATCAACGGTCAGCTCGTTTACGGTCACGACGGATTTGCCGGAGAGCTCGGCCACGTTATCGTTAAGCGCAACAACGGTCGTCTATGTGGCTGCGGCAGAGCCGGATGCCTTGAAACTTACTGCTCCGCAACAGGTGTCAGCCGCACTGCCCGCGAATTTCTTGAAATCAGAACCGAGCCGTCTGTTCTCCGCGACATCCCCTCAGACGCAATCACCTCCAAGGATGTTTACGATGCAGCTATGGCTGGCGATAAACTCGCCAAAGAGATTTTTGAATACACCGGTGAGATTCTCGGAGAAGCTCTCGCTGACTTCACGGCATTCTCGTCACCGGAGGCGTTTGTGCTTTTCGGCGGTCTTGCAAAGGCTGGCGACCTCATCATGAAGCCGCTCATCAACGCTATGGAGAAAAACATGCTGAGCATCTACAAAGGCAAGGTTAAAGTTTTGCTTTCCGAGCTCAAGGAAGCAGATGCCGCTGTTCTGGGAGCAAGCGCACTCGGATGGGAAGCCAAAGCCCCCGTGACCTCACTTGCATCTCCGGCAACAGCAGCTCCTATCCCCTGAATAACAACCCTATAACAAGATAACTGAGGGCGTGTCAAAAAATTTATTTGACACGCCCTCTTTGAGTCTTTACAAACCTCCAAACGTTTATTGATATTTCAGCAAAAAAAAGTAATTTTGCACCATAATAATATATAAG
>JAIDQW010000228.1 GCA_029062075.1 Paramuribaculum sp. | reverse complement strand
TAATAGTACCATGCACGGAAATAGTAGCCTTCTCCCACAGCCTGATTGTATGCAGCCGAACCAATCGCGTTGCAGTTTTCGAGATTGTTAAGGAAGAAGTTTACATTTCTTATATTATTGTACTGAGAGAGTTTAGCAGCACTGTTGACAGATGTAGAACCGGCAATACGGGTATTAACAGACGAACCCGAAAGGTTATCTGAATTAACATCATTTCCGGCAATACCGTTACCTCCGCCAGCCATCATACCCTGTGTTTTGACAGCATTCTGATAGAACTGGTCAAGGTAACTGCTCATTTCGCCGACAGTCTTGAACGGCTTTGCAGAGGAGAGCACTCCCTCCGGTTCGCGGTCAAGATCATAGCATGATGTAAGTGCCAGACTTGTCGCAAGACATATTGATAATATTTTCTTCATTGCAATAATTGTAATAGTGATTAGAGAGTGATGTTAAGACCAACAGACAGAACTTTGTTCATTGGATAGTTTTTGCCGGCCTCGCCGCCGTAAGAAGCTCCGGTGAACACACCTTCGGGATCATACATTTTGGCAAGTTTGGTGCTTGTCCAGAGATTTTCGCCGGTGAAGAACACCTGTACCTGCTGGATACCGACGTGCTTAAGAATAGCAGAGGGTAGATCGTAGCTGACAGTGATGTTTTTCAGACGAATGTATGAAGCATCCTGGATGTAGCGTGAAGAGGTCTGCATATTACGGTTCTGATATGTACCGATACCGCCAGCTGTGTGGAGGTAGGGTTTGGGATAGTAAGCGCCGCGGTTGTCTTCTGTCCAGTAGTCGGTGTGTTCTTTGAAGAATGTAGCCTGAGCGTATGAACCCCATCCCCAGAAGTAAGGCTGTGTACCCGGATTCCAGTCACGCTTGCCCACACCCTGGAACATAAGGCTGAGTGAGATGCCTTTCCAGCGTATGTTTCCGTTGATTGTATATTGATATCGAGGAGTGGTGTTGCCAATGATGGTATAGTCACCCATATCACCGAGCACATTAGAACCTTTGTCAATCTTACCGTCATTATTGAGGTCGATATATTTCTGGTCACCGGGTGTCCACACACCTCCGTTGAGATATTTGAGGTTGAGTGCATTGAATTCGTCAGCCTCTTCCTGAGTCTGAATGATACCACCGGATTTAAGACCCCATATTTCACCTACCATTCTGCCTTCATACCAGTTTCCGGCAGGATTGGTGAATGTAGGATTCTCATATTTGGTCACTTTAGCAGTAGCGTCAGAAACAGAACCGCCTACGCTATATGTTATGTCCTTGCCGATGCGACCTGTCCAGTTAAGGTTGAGTTCCCAGCCTCGGTTGCGCATATTGGCGTTGTTTGCCTGAGGTGCGGAAGCTCCGAAGAAGTCGGGATAGTCAGCACCCGGACCGAGCATATCTTTGGTGTCACGCTGGAAGATTTCCACAGTACCGGTTAGCTGGTTGTTGAAAAGCCCGAAATCAAGACCGAGGTTCTTGCTCTCCACTTTTTCCCAGGTGATGAATGGGTTAGCCACACCCGGAGCATTGATATAACCGTTGCGGGTGTTTCCAAACCAGTAGTTACCCTTGTTTGTAACACTCATAGTTTCAGCGAATGTGTAAAGCGCTGCACCAGCCTGGTTACCCATTCTGCCCCATGAACCGCGGAGTTTGAGCTGATTCACCTTATTGACGAGAGATTCCCAGAATTTTTCCTGAGCGATGTTCCAACCGAGAGAAACAGACGGGAAGAATCCCCAGCGGTTGTTCTTGGCAAATCGAGATGTGCCGTCGTAACGCATATCCACTTCAAGGAGGTATCGACCGTCGTAGTTGTAGTTAAGTCTGCCATACACGCCACGTGTTGTCCATCCGTTACGTGTTTCAGAAGCAGTAAC
Source organism: Paramuribaculum sp. (assembly GCA_029062075.1). Classification (GTDB taxonomy): domain Bacteria; phylum Bacteroidota; class Bacteroidia; order Bacteroidales; family Muribaculaceae; genus Paramuribaculum. The sequence continues at coordinate 1,739 of JAIDQW010000228.1, read as the reverse complement.
GTCGTCAGAACCGAGGTTAAGACCGGGAGTAGCGGTAGAGTAGAGACCTCTTGTGTAGTTCTGAATATAAGAATACTGGTTGTCTTCGCTTTGGAAACCTACGAGAGCAGAAATTTCGTTAACATCAGCAAATTTCAAATTGTAGCTGGTGAAAATGCTGAAGTTCTGATAGCGTGTGTTAGCTTCCTGACGGAGGTACTGACCGTTTGTCACAGCACCTATTTCTCCTCTGACACCCTTAGAAGTGGTAACTCCGTCCGCAGCGTAGATATCCGGAGCAACATTCAGTGCTTCATGGTCGAGAACAATGAGACGATAAGTGTAGTCAGCATTGATTTTCCAGTTTTTAAGTGGTTCTATTTCAGTACCGATAGTGATATTCATGCGGTCACGTTTGCTCTTGGTGTATGTTCCGCTCTGAAGGTAGGGAATCATAGTGAGCTCTGTGAAGTTTCCGTTTGGATCAAGATAGTGAACAGTTGGACGGAAACGAGCGAGTGAGTGGTAGAAACCTTCGCTGAGACCTCCTGTGCCGAATGGGGTATCGGTATCGGAGTGCATGAATTTGGTATTAGCACGGATACGCATCCATTTGGTAACCTCAGAGTTGATATTTGCAGCGAAGTTATAACGCTTGTATCCCATGTCAGCGTAGCGAAGTATGCCGTCCTCACCGTAGTAGCCGAGAGAAACATAGTACTGGGCACGCTTTCCACCGCCGCTTGCGCTGATATTGTGGTTTTGCTTGAACGCCCAATCTTTGTAGTGCAGGTCGAAATAGTCGGTGTTACCGATACCGGACTCAGAATTTTCAAATGCGGGGTTCATGAGGCTGTTAGCAGGCAGTTCCTGCCAAGGGTCAACACTCGAGGGGTTGTCACGGAACTGGCGGAGGAGTTCAAGTTTTTCATCTGAATACAAACGGCTCACTCCGGCGTTAGTTGCAGCATGGTTCCACATCTTGGCAAATTCATATCCGTCAAGCATTTTGGGGAGTTTTGTAGGAGCGTTCCATCCCACACTTCCAGAGTAAGATACCCTCATCTTACCTTCTTCACCACGCTTGGTAGTTACGAGAATAACACCGTAAGCAGCACGCGCACCGTAAATGGCACTTGCGCCAGCATCCTTGAGCACCGATATGCTCTGAATATCCGATGGGTTGACATCTGAAAGGCTCATTTCCACACCGTCAACAAGCACGTAAGGTGTGCCTGAACCGGAGAGGTTGCCCTGACCTCGGAGCTGAAGTGAAGCACTACCACCGGGACGTCCGGCGTTGCCGTTGCTCACATAAAGTCCGGGAACCATGCCCTGAAGCATCTGAGCGGCATCAGCAACCGGGTGAACCTTAAGTTCATCTCCTTTAACCTGTGAAACGGCACCAGTAAGGTTTACTTTTTTCTGTACTCCGTAACCAACAACAACAACTTCGTCGAGAGATTCTGATGTGGGTTTTAGAGTAACTTCAATGGGTTCACCTTTCCATTCGATAGACTGCGATTCGTAACCCACATAGGAAATTTTTATTTTAGATCCTATCTTAACATTAGGAATGGTGAATTTACCGTCGATATTTGTTGAGGTACCATTACCTCCTTCAACAAAAACAGAAGCTCCGGGAAGCGGTTCACCATCTTCATCAAAAACCGTTCCGGAACAAGCGGCGGTCTGCTGGGCCGAGGCTACTGCACTTACACCCCCCCCATTTGCAATTGGCTATCAGCCAGCGCATTGGG
>JAIDQW010000227.1 GCA_029062075.1 Paramuribaculum sp. | reverse complement strand
CAAATCAGCGGGACTGTGGATTGCTGGAGGATGGAGACCACTATATCTGTTCTCTTTTTCTCATATAAAAGGATTTTTCAAAGTGGGAAGTGGCATGCTTGGAGCAAGCTTCCTCAATGTACTTTTCGGCAAGGTATATGGATTGATAATCGGTAACCGCGCAGGCATTATTCCACTCAGTTATTATGGACAGGCTGACAAATGGAGCACAATGGGAGTATCCAATATCCTCAGTATCCTCACCTCATCTTTTTTGCCGGCATTGAGTTCTTATCAAGATCAGCCACAGGAATTTGCATCTTCAACATCAAAAATGAATCGGTTCGGTTCTTACGTAATTCTTTTTGCTCTCGGACTGGCTATTGTCATTGCTACTCCACTTTTTCATATTTGCTTTAATGAAAAATGGGATGCTGCAATTATACTGTTCCAACTTCTGCTTTTACGGGGAGTATTCGTCTCACTCACTTCTCTCTATAATAATTACATTATAGCGAGAGGACACACTAAATTAATTGTATCAACAGAGGTTATCAGAGATATTGTTGCTCTCATCGCTATTGCTTTAACCCTCCCTTATGTTACTCTATCAACTCCGGATGAACCGACAAAAGGTATAGCTATTCTACTCTGGGGTCAGATTGCAGCCGCTATATTCGCGTGGCTTTACACCATATTTTTCGCTGCCAAACTTTCATGGCGCAAATGGTGGACATTTTTAACTGATAGTCTCCCCTATGCAGTCACTACTATTTTTGCACTCCTGCCTGCCGGCTTCCTTGCAAGAATTATGGAAAATGAAGTGGCGCTACTGATTTGTCAGTGCGCCACATCTATTGGTCTTTACCTTCTACTGAACCATATAGCCGGTTCAAAAATTCAGAAAGAAGTGATTGCCTGGATTCTTAGACGGTAATTTATTATTCCGGCAAATAACTTATAAAGTATTATTCATCAAAAGTCATCTCTTCAAAGCCGGCTGAATCAAACTCATCTTCGTTAAACTCTTCGCTTCCATAGAAGTCATCATCAAATTCTGCGTTCTGAGTTGCTTTCGCTACCTTGGCATCTATCTTTGCATCAAATTCATCAAGATCGATAGATTCTTTCGGAGGATTACCTACCGAAATAGTACAGATTGGGTCTCTTAAATCCTTACCGGGCTCTGTCTTTTTTAATTCTATAAAAAAAGACCTGTCTGTCAAATAATCAAATACAAAAATCATTCTTTGACCCTCATCTTCAAGAAAATCGCTGAGACAGCACTCTTCCATAAGATAAACATCATCACTTAAATCTGACCCCATGTCTTCGAGGGTTATTTCCTTACCCTTTTCCCAACCTTCGTCACACAGGAAAAATGAACTCATCTGATTCTTATCATAATTCACGGAATCACATATAGCATTCCTTAAATCAAGAAACGTTGCATCCGCATCTATACTGATTTCCCTGCGAAAATTATCAACTTCGTCTGATACTATTCTAAAACTGTATATCATAAGAAAACTTAATTTTTAGTGCCGCAAATTAATATCATTTGATAATAATAAACAAATAAAGGGGGTGAAAATATGGCACTCTGTGAAAAAATTGCGCTACCTTTGCAGAAAATCGGTTAATTAAAGCTATTTTTAATTTATCGCCGGTCATTGTTTATGAAAAATAAACCACATTATCGATATGAAAAAGATTCTAATATTTTCTGCGTTGCTTGCCGGCACACTTTGTGCAACCGGTTATTCAACTGCTCCGCAGGTAAACGAGCCCGCCGGCTCTGACTACGAGTTTGCAAGACGATTTGCGGGAGGCAAACTGGGTAATATGTTGTTTTCTACCACCGTTGACCCCATTTGGGTTCCAACCGGAGATGCTTTTTACTATAGCTATAAAACCGGCAACGGTACCAAGTGGTACATTGTAGAGCCTTCCAAAAACAAAAAATCAGAACTTTTTGATCACGATAAACTCGCAGCTGAGTTAACAGAAATTGTCAAAGACCCGTTTATAGGAACCATGCTGCCTATCAGAAATCTTGAGCCACAGGCAGACGGAAAGACATTTACATTTGAGGTAGTTTCTACCCAGGAAGCAAAGCCTGATAC
>JAIDQW010000226.1 GCA_029062075.1 Paramuribaculum sp. | reverse complement strand
TCTCAACACCGAGGGTAACATTAGATTCATACCGCGCGGAGGCGCCTCGCTGACAACAAAACTGTACTACTACGACAGCCGCAGCCATCTGCCGGGACCGGTTATATATTACAATGATGACAATAAAGAGAAGCTGACTGAGCGAAGCGCATTCTGGCAGTCAACCTTCCGCGCCACCATCAGCCCTACTGTCGCCCTGCTTGCAAACGCAAAATTCAACTGGGATGCCTCGCTCTATTCCGACACAAACGGCAAATACCCCGGCGGCAAGCTGCAACAGAATTACTATCAGCGGGAGGCATACGCTTCTGCCGCGGCACTGTGGACACCGACAAGCCATATTTCATTATCTTACGCGGCAGATTACACTTACAACGGTCTGACAAGCAACCTCATCACCGAAAATCATCCGTGGCGCAACTCATATCTTCAGAGCCTCGGAATCAGGTGGAAGAGCAGCCGTGTTACAGCAACCGTCAAGGCTCTCGCTTCTATTTACCGCAACGGATCGCGCACCGGCACAGCAGCGAGAAACGCCACGCGGATTAGCCCGTCGGCAAGTATCAGCTACAGACCACTGAGCTGCACCAATCTACTGTTCAGGCTATCATATAAGAGTATTTTCAGGATGCCGACTTTCAACGAATGCTACTTTTTTCACTACGGCAGCCCAGATGTCAAACCGGAAAACACCGACCAGTTTAACTTAGGACTTACTTGGCAACTTTCTACTGAAACACGGCTAAAAACGATAACCTTGACCGCAGACGGTTATATCAGTAGCGTAAAAGATAAAATTGTCGGTGTGCCATATAATATGTTTGTGTGGACTGTCACCAATCTCGGCAAAGTGAGGGGGCGCGGAGCAGACCTCACATTCACCGCGGACTTCATTCCCGCCCGCCGGCAGTCAATTCTGTTTGCAGCAAACTACAGCTATCAGCGAATGGAACCACGCACTAGCCGTGAGTCAAATGATTTCGGCAAGCAGGTTGCTTACATACCGCGCCACAGCGGCTGTGTGTCGTTGAGTTACGAAAACCCCTGGGCTTGTCTTGCGGCAAATGTCACAGCTACCTCAGCCAGGTTCGCCTCCAACGAGAATCTGCCACAAACACGCCTGCGCGGTTATGCGGACGCAGCCGCCGCGCTCTACAAGCCTATCCGGTTATCACGCTACACCATCGAGCCTCGTATTGATATACTCAATATATTCAACCGCCAGTATGAGGTAATTGCGCGATACCCCATGCCGGGACGTTCATTCAGAGCTACTGTCAAATTTGAATTCTAAAACTAAAAAATATCAGCTATGTCTAAATTCCTACGACTTATCGTAACACTCGCTATTGCAGCCGCAGTCACCGCCTGCAATGAAAACGGCTCCGATGAACCAACCATCGACCCGGTTGAATCAACCATTGGCGCCATCATAGTTAATCAGGGCAGTTATTATGCCAATATATCCGGGTCACTAACATATCTTGATTTCGCCACCAACTCAGCCAATCAAACGGCATTCGAGGCTGCAAATGCCGGCGGAATACTCGGAGACACGCCGCAGAGCGCCCTCGTTTACGGCTCAAAACTATACATAGCCGTATATGAGAGCAACCTTATCCGTGTTCTTGATGCCCGCAACTTCAAGCTCATCAAGGATATACGTCCCGATGCTTCTACCGGTACCCAGCCCAGATTCTTCGCCACTGACAAAAACAAAGTATATGTGACCATGTTTGACGGGTATGTAGCAAGAATTGACACCGCATCTCTTGCCATAGACGCGAGTGTCAAAGTTGGTCCGAACCCCGACGGAATCACTGTTTGCGGCGATTTTGTTTATGCCGGCAACTCCGATGGCATGAACTACGAGCTGGGGTTTGCAAACGGCTACACGGTCAGCAAAATTGCAATCTCATCTTTCACCGAGGTAGAGAAAATAAATGTAGGCATGAATCCGGGAGCTATGGCTACAGTGGGCAGCAGCGTGTTTGTCGTGGTGCGTGGTGACTACGGCACCACGACCCCCTCGCTTCTCAAGCGCATCAAGAGTGACGGATCGGTTGAAAACATCGCACCGGCAACATATATCAGCCCCGCGGCATCATCAATTGTCTATGTTAACGCTCCGTGGGGCGAGCCGGTAACCACCGTATATGCCTACTCTCCAACCACAGGCAAAACAAACTCAATCACCATCGACCCAATAGCTTTTCCGGCTGCCATCGCCATTGACCCATACACAGGGCTTCTGATTATCACCGGCTACAACCTCAAAAACGGTTCACCCGACTATATGGGCGGCGGTTTCGCCAATTTATATGATGCCAACGGCTTGTTAATAAAGAGTTATCCCACAGGGCTCAATCCGTGCGCAATCACATTCAATACACTTCTGTAATGATAAGCCACAAAACGCTTATCGGCGTCATCGCCATGGTTATGCTGCTCCTCCCGTGCGGTTGCACCGGAGGAGCAGAGAGCGGTGCCACCACAGGTGGAGACACCGTTCCGCTGAGATATGCCCAAGATATTGAATTGGTGAAGCATGCCGGATTCACCGTCGCTACCGTACGTAACCCGTGGGATACAACCGCTGTGCTTGCCAGCTATATTCTAATCACCGATACAGTAATGCCCGACAGGCTGCCGGAAGGCACGGTCATTAGGGTTCCGCTAAAAAAATCGCTTGTATATTCATCTGTGCATGTAGGGCTGATTGATGAACTGGGTGCAGATTCAGCGATAGCCGGAGTGTGTGACGCCCGCTTCATAAACCGCGATAAAATCAGACAGAATATTTCCAGTGGAGCCATTGCAGACTGCGGCAGCAGCATGGGACCGGATATTGAAAGGATTCTCCATCTCATGCCGGATGCCATATTGCTCTCACCATACGAAAACAATACATCCAATGCAAAAATTGAAGCTCTCGGAATACCTATCGTGCAGTGTGCCGACTATATGGAGAGTTCCCCTCTTGCCAGAGCCGAATGGGTGAAATTTTTCGGTATATTATATGGAGCCGACAGCATTGCCGACTCACTGTTCCGCACAACGGAAGCAGAATATAACAATCTGAAATCCAAAGCATCGCAAACAGAAGCCCGTCCGTCGGTGATTTTCGACCGGCTTTACGGCTCGCAGTGGTATGTGCCGGGGAAAAACTCCACAACGGCAACATATATCCGTGATGCCGGAGGCTCCAATCCGTTTGACGGGTATGATATCGTGGGGAGCATGCCATTGTCTGCCGAGCAGATGCTGCATCAGGCTCACGATGCCGACTTCTGGTTTGTTAAATACGCTCAATCCCAGAATCTCACCTTAGAGGAGCATTTGCGCGGAGACAAGGTGTATCCACAGTTTAAGGCAGCTAAAAATAATAATGTGTTCGGCTGTAATACACTCGATATTCCGCTTTATGACGAAACTCCTTTTCATCCCCAGTGGTATCTCGCAGACTTGATTTCCATAATTCATCCGGAACTGGGCATAAGTTCACATCATCAATACTTCAAACGGCTTTGAAATTTTTTCTCCTTATATTATCTATTATTTTTTTTGGAATAGCTAACCTGTTTGTGGGGAGCGTCAACATTCCGCCCGGTGAAGTGGTCAACATTCTCACCGGAGGATCCTCAACTGTGCCTATCTATGAGTTCATTATTCTCGATAGCCGCCTCCCGCAGGCAATCACAGCTATTATCGCCGGTGCCGGACTGTCGGCTTCCGGACTCCTGCTGCAAACAGCATTTCACAATCCCCTTGCCTCCCCTTCCCTACTGGGTATTTCATCGGGGGCAAGTCTCGGTGTGGCGATAGTTACTCTTCTTACCGGAGGCACAATCGCTGCCGCCGGCTTATCTGCCGGAGGGTATATAGCCATAATGACAGCCGCGTTTGCAGGAAGCATGGGGGTTATGGCTCTCCTTCTTCTATTATCCAATCTGCTGAAAAATGACCTTATGTTGCTAATTACCGGAGTTTTACTCGGATATCTTGTATCCTCGGTAATAACCTTGCTCAATTATCAGGCAACAGCGGATGGAATTCAGAGCTATGTCATGTGGGGTATGGGCACTTTCTCATCGGTACCACCGGGGCATCTCGCCATTTTCGGCGGTGTGACAGCCCTTGGACTTGCCACAGCAATATTACTTGTAAAACCCCTGAATATCATTCAGTTGGGTAGCTCATACGCCCGAAACCTCGGTATTAATCTCAATTATGTGCGCAATCTACTGCTTGCGAGCACCGGAATACTAACGGCGGTTGTCACCGCTTACTGCGGACCGGTGTCCTTTATCGGGCTTGCCGTGCCGCATATAGCCCGCCTAATCTTTCCGACAGGTGACCACAGAGTACTCATGCCGGCAACCATTCTCACCGGTTGCGCTGTTGCCCTACTATGCAATATTTTGTGTGTACTTCCGTCTGCTTCAGTGCTTCCGCTGAACTCTGTCACCCCGCTTATCGGAGTACCTGTTATAATATTTGTGATTCTATCCCGCAGAAAGTGATTGCACAATCAAAAAAAATGATTACCTTTGCAACCGCTTTTTAGCATCCCCCGTGTGATGGGAAATTAAGGAGCAACATTATCACTTAATTTTTAGTAACACATTTAATTTACAAACAAAATGAAAACATTCCAGCTCACAGCAGAGCCCCGTACCGACCTCGGTAAGAAAGCAGCTAAAACACTGCGCAAAGAAAACAAAATTCCCGTAGTGCTCAACGGTGGCTAGGTTATCGCCCTCCCCTACAGCGGCAAACTCCAGCCCGGTGAAAAAATCGTTGAAATCGCTCCCGGCAAAGGTCTTATCACAACCGATCTCGCTGTAACAAACGAGGCTGTGCGCAAGCTCATCTATACCCCCGACATCTTCGCTATCGAACTCGACGTTAACGGCAAGAAACGCATGGCTGTTCTCAAGGACATCCAGTTCCATCCCGTTAAGGACACTATCCTTCACATCGACCTCCTCGAAGTGAATGATAAGAAACCCGTTGTTATCGAGGTTCCCGTTCAGCTCGAAGGTCACGCAGAAGGTGTTAAAGCCGGTGGTAAGCTTACCCTCAGCATGAAGAAAATCAAAGTTAAAGCTCCCTACACCAACATTCCGGAACGCGTTGTTATCAACGTTGACCACCTCGGTCTCGGCAAAACACTCCAGATTGGTGAACTTAACTTTGAGGGTCTCGAACTCGTCAACGCTAAAAACGCCGTTGTTTGCGCCGTTCAGCTCACCCGTGCCGCTCGTGGTGCTGCTGCAGCTGCCGCCTCAGGCAAGTAACTCAGTTATTTCAGCGTATGAAATACCTTATTGTTGGGCTGGGTAATATCGGTGATGAATATGCCGGAACCCGCCACAACATCGGATTCATGATATTGGATGCCTTTGCCAAGGCATCCAATATTTCTTTTTCCACTGACCGCTATGGCGATGTAGCACACATGAGGCTGAAAAACAAACAGCTCACGCTGCTTAAACCATCTACGTATATGAATCTCAGCGGCAACGCAGTGCGCTACTGGAAAGACAAAGAGAATATCGATATTGAACACATACTTGTTCTTGTTGACGACCTCGCCCTGCCATTCGGAGCTATCCGGCTGAAAGGTAACGGAAGCGATGCGGGACACAACGGATTGAAAAACATAGCGGCGATGCTCGACACCCAGGCATACCCCCGCCTCAGATTCGGTATTGGAAACGATTACCCCAAAGGCGCACAGATTGACTATGTGCTTGGTAAATTCACCCCTGAACAGCAACAGGAGCTGCCGGCTCGTATAGAGGTTGCCTGCGAGGCTATCAAGGCTTTCTGCCTTAGCGGTATTTCGTTTGCCATGTGCAATTTCAATAACAAATAAAACACACGACTGATGGCTAAAACTGAAGAACGTATCGACAAATGGATGTGGGCTACACGAATCTTCAAGACCCGAACCATTTCAACCGAAGCGTGCAAAAAAGGCAGAGTAAGCGTTGGTGGTACCACGGTAAAACCCTCACGCACAATCAAGCCCGGAGATGTTATTGAAGTGAGGAAGCCACCGGTAACATACTCTTTCCGCGTACTCGCTCTTACCGAAAACCGCCTCGGAGCCAAGCTCGTGCCGGAATATCTTGAAAACATCACCCCGAAAAGCCAGCTTGATTTGCTTGAAGTGGTGAAAATCAGCGGCTTTATTGACAGAAGGAAAGGGCTCGGACGCCCCACCAAGAGGGAAGGCAGAGAACTGTCACGCTTCACCGAACAGGCTACAGGCGACGGTTGGGATTTCGACTTTGATTTCGATAACGAGGATGACTTAGAGGATGAGTTTGACGACTGACTCACCGACGCACTCCGAAATAATTATCCTGCATAAAAATTTGCAATCAGGCAGGTGATGTATTACCTTTGCGTGTATAACCAACATTACCCGGTGACATGAATACCAAAAGTCTCGTATCCATTGATGACATCAGCCGCGATGAAATTCTTGAGTTGATTGAAAAAGCTAAATATTTTGAGGCGAACCCTAATTTGAAAGTGCTTGATGGAAAGGTTGTTGCAACACTTTTCTTTGAGCCGTCAACCAGAACCCGCCTGAGCTTCGAAACTGCGGTAAACCGCCTTGGCGGCAGAGTTATCGGTTTCAGCGATGCCAGCACATCAAGCTCCGCCAAAGGAGAAACGCTGAAGGACACCATAAAAATGGTGAGCAACTACGCTGACCTTATTGTGATGCGTCACCACCTTGAAGGAGCCGCAAGATATGCCACCGAGGTGACGGAAGTGCCGATTATCAATGCCGGAGACGGCTCTAACCAGCACCCGTCGCAAACAATGTTGGACCTTTACTCGATAAGCAAGACCCAAGGCAAGCTCAATGATCTTACCATCACAATGGTAGGTGACCTCAAATATGGAAGAACTGTGCACAGCCTGCTCATGGCGATGCGCTACTTCAACCCCACATTCAACTTTGTGGCTTGTGAAGAGCTGCAGATGCCTGCCGAATACAAAAAATTCTGCGACACCCACGGAATCAAATATACCGAGCACAAGGATTTCTCACCGGAGGTTATCAACAGCAGCGATATCCTTTACATGACCAGAGTGCAGAGAGAACGATTCACCGACATCATGGAGTACGAGAAGGTGAAAAACCTCTACACACTCCGCAATGCCATGCTCGCCGATGCCAAGCCCAACCTCAAGGTGCTTCATCCGCTGCCAAGAATCAATGAGATTGACCAGGATGTGGATGACAATCCCAAGGCATACTACTTTGATCAGGCAAGAAACGGACTGTTTGCCCGTCAGGCTATTATATGCCGTGCACTCGGTATTGATCCGGTAAATAACTAATTCTCTGAAAACTATGAGCAAGGACAAGAAAGAACTCGCGGTTGCCGCTCTTGAAAACGGCACAGTGATTGACCATATTCCAAGCAAAGCACTCTTCAAGGTTGTAAAACTCCTCGGACTTGAAAATTATGACACCCATCTCACTATCGGCAATAATCTGCCAAGCAAAAGAATGGGCTCCAAGGGAATAGTCAAGATTGCAGATGTCACCATACCGGAAGAAACCATCAATAGAATCGCCATCATCGCCCCGGGCGCAAAGGTCAATATAATCCGTGATTTTGAGGTTGTTGAAAAAAGAGATGTAGAGCTTGCTGACACGCTCGTCGGCATTGTAAAATGTTCCAATCCGAAGTGCATTACCAACAACGAGCCAATGCGCACACGATTTGAGGTGGTGGATCGCGATAATATTACTATCCGCTGCCACTATTGCGGCAAGACTGTTAACAGTTCAGACGCAAAGATATGCTGACAGACCGCGAGATTTGGAAACCGGGCACAATGGTTTATCCGGTGCCTGCGGTGCTTGTTACTTGCGGAAATACCGAATATTCAAACCTTATTACTATCGCCTGGACCGGAACTATATGCACCGATCCGGCGCTTTTGTATATATCCGTGCGACCGGAACGCCACTCATACAATATTATTAAGGAGTCGATGGAATTTACCGTGAACCTCACAACAGAAGCAATGGCTAAGGCTGTTGACTGGTGCGGGGTGAGAAGCGGCAGAGACTATGACAAATGGGAACAGACCGGCCTGACGCCCAGACAGGGTGTCAAGGTTGCATGCCCCTATATTGATGAGAGCCCGCTGAGTATTGAATGTCGCGTCAGGGAGATAATGCATCTCGGCAGCCATGACATGATTATCGGCGAAGTGCTTGATGTTCTTGCGAAAAGTGAACTGATAGATAAGACAACAGGTGCATTTGACCTCGGTGCGGCAGGGCTACTCAACTACTCGCATGGACACTACTACTCGCAAGGCGATGAAATCGGTCGCTTTGGCTGGAGTGTCAGGAAGAAGGATTAGAAGTCGGTATGCGTCAGGCTTTAGTCGGGAGCCGTTAGTCGGGAGCCGGAGTTGTTAGGCATCAGTAAATTATATTCCGCCGACAGGCTTTTCGGTGTGTGCACCTTGAATAATCATATTTTTTGCGTAATTTTGCGACCTGAATCAAACACTTTAACCCCGCAGATAAATGGAAAAAGACAAAGTAATTTTTGATCTCATCGAGCGTGAGCATCAGCGTCAGAAAAAAGGCATCGAACTTATCGCCTCAGAGAACTTTGTGAGCGATGATGTTATGAAGGCTATGGGCTCTTGCCTCACTAATAAATATGCAGAAGGCTACCCCGGTCATCGCTATTATGGCGGCTGCGGAGTTGTTGATGAAGTAGAGCAGATTGCCATTGACAGAGTAAAGGAACTTTTCGGAGCTGAATATGCCAATGTGCAACCTCACTCCGGAGCACAGGCTAATATGGCTGTTTTCATGTCTGTACTCAAACCCGGTGACAAATTCCTCGGTTTGAACCTCAGCCACGGGGGACACCTCAGCCACGGAAGCCCTGTAAACTTCTCCGGACTCATGTTCCAAGCACTTGATTATAACGTAAGCAAGGAAACCGGTCTTGTTGACTACGACCAGATGGAGGAAGTGGCTCTCAGAGAACGTCCCAAACTCATAGTCGGCGGTGCAAGCGCATACTCCCGCGAATGGGATTACAAACGAATGCGTGAGATTGCCGATAAAATCGGCGCTATCCTAATGGTGGATATGGCTCACCCGGCCGGACTTATCGCAGCCGGACTCCTTGACAATCCGCTCAAATATGCACACATCGTAACATCAACCACACATAAGACATTGCGCGGTCCCAGAGGAGGTATTATTCTGCTCGGACAGGACTTTGACAATCCTTTCGGCAAGACCAACAACAAGGGTGAGATTCGCAAAATGTCATCTCTCCTTGACAGTGCTGTTTTCCCCGGGGTGCAAGGCGGACCGCTCGAACA
>JAIDQW010000225.1 GCA_029062075.1 Paramuribaculum sp. | reverse complement strand
CCCCCCCCCCCCTTTTTTTTTACCATCCTCACCCCGCCACCCGCGATGCTCAGGAGTCTTCAGCGCTCGGAGATCTCTATCAGAGACAGGGTATGAGGAGTAGATTATATTGCCACCGAGATATGCCATAATTGCCAGAGCCACCCCTATTATAGCGGACACTCCGGTGCACAGACCGTCAAGTCCGTCTGTGAGATTGGCACCGTTTGAAGTGGCACTTATCGCCAGAATCGTCACGATTACAAACAGTATCCAACCTCCTGTTGCCGCATATTTACCCATCCACCCGGTGAGATATGAATAATCAAAGTTGTTATTCTTTACAAACGGGATAGTGGTTTGCGGGCTCTTGATGTTTTCTGATTTATACGATATGACGGTTTCAGAGTGTTCCACATCAACTGTTTCAACATTCTCGCGCATCACGATATCGGGACTCAGACACATGGTGAGACCCACAATGAGCCCGAGACCCACCTGACCTACAATCTTGAACTTACCGCTCATTCCATCCTTGTTGTGGTGCTTCATCTTGAGCCAGTCGTCCATAAATCCGAGTGTGCCGAGCCAAAGGGTCGCCACTATCATGAGCAACATATAGATGCTTGAAAAGTCACCGAACAGCAGGCAAGGAATGAGTATGGAGATGATGATAATCACACCACCCATAGTCGGTGTTCCCTTTTTCTGCATCTGCCCCTCCAGTCCGAGATCACGGATTATCTCCCCGACCTGCATGAGCTGCAGGCGGTCAATGATTTTTCTGCCGAAAACAAGGGCTATGAATAGCGACAGCAGCAGAGCCGCCCCTGAGCGGAAGGTGATGTAGTCCATCAACCTTGCTCCAGGGAGCCCCAAATCTTCAAGATAGTTGAACAGGTAGTAAAGCATGGCAGTTAATCCTTAGAGTTTTGACAGAACTTCAGCAACAACCTCGCGATCATCAAAGTGGTGTTTCACCCCCTTGATTTCCTGATAATCTTCATGTCCCTTACCGGCAATGAGAATCACATCACCGGGAGCAGCGAGCATAGCCGCCGTGCGGATTGCCTCGCGGCGATCTACAATGCTAAGAGTGATTTTACGGGTATTGTCATCAAGACCGGCTTCCATGTCGGCAAGGATATCTGAGGGCTCCTCATCTCTGGGATTGTCGGAGGTGAGAATCAGTCGGTTGCTTCTTGTAGCAGCTTCTTTAGCCATAATGGGGCGTTTGCCTTTGTCACGGTTGCCTCCGGCGCCAACAACGGTGATAATGTTCTTTCCGTTGCCAACCACCTCGCGGATTGCTGTGAGCACATTCACCACAGCATCGGGAGTGTGAGCGTAATCCACCACGGCGGTGACTCCGTTTGCCGAGCGGAATGTCTGGAATCTGCCGGCTACCGGTACAAGCCTGCTCATATCGGTAAGCACTTTCTCCGGGTCAAAACCGAGCAGAATAGCAGTGCCATAAACCGCTGTGAGATTGTAAGCATTATATCTTCCTGTAAAGAGCACCTCGACTTCATTGCCATTGAAGCTCATCAGGGTGCCGTCGATGCGGCTTTCGATAATGCGTCCGGTAAAATCAGCCATTCGGTTGACAGAATATGAGTGCTTGGCAGCCATTGTGTTCTGCAGCATAACTTCACCTACTTTGTCATCCACATTAGTGAGTGCGAAAGCATCTTTTGGGAGAATATCGAAAAATGACTTCTTAGCGTTAAGATACGCCTCGACAGTCTTATGGTAATCAAGGTGATCGCGGGTGAGATTTGTGAAGACTCCACCGGCAAAATGCAGTCCGGCGATGCGATGCTGATGAGCTGCGTGCGAGCTCACTTCCATAGCGGCGTATGTGCATCCGGCATCCACCATTCTCGCGAGAAGGCTGTTAAGAGTGAGAGGGTCAGGAGTGGTATGCGCCGCGGGCACAGCTTCCGTTTCAATATAGTTGCATACGGTTGAAAGCAAACCGGCTTTGTGACCGTTGAGCCGCGCCATTTCATAAATCAGGGTAGCGGTAGTGGTTTTGCCATTGGTGCCGGTAACTCCCACAAGCTTTAGTTTTCTTGAAGGGTCGCCATACCATCTTGAGGCGAGAAATCCGAGAGCCACAGCCGAGTTTGACACCTTAATATATGTAACCTCCGATTCGAGTCTTTCAGGCAACTCCTCGCAAACAATAGCGGCAGCACCTCCTACGGTTACAATCGGAATGAATCTGTGACCGTCAACAACCGTTCCTCTAACGGCAACAAAGAGCGAGCCCAGCTGTATTTTGCGGGAATCACTCTCTACTGAGGTTATCTCTATGTCTGTTCTTCCGATAATCTCTTCTACCGAGATTGCTGAAAGGAGTACGCTCAATGGTTTCATAACTTGCGGTATTTGATTTTAATTTTTCTATTCTCTTAATGACAGTGTTATTTTTGACCCGCGTGCGGCTGCTGTTCCTGCAGCGGGAGTCTGTGCGGCAACATATCCCGAACCCTTGAAATAGACATTATATCCGTTGCTTTCAAGTGCAGCAATTGCATCACGCAGACCGAGCCCCACAACCGAAGGCACACCTCCACCCTTAGATGACTGTCTTTGGATTGAATGATGCCGTCCGCCGGTTGTTATAGCCTGTCCTACCTTTTTGGCTTTCTCCACGTTGGCAGTGGCATAAAGCACGGGGGGGTCGTTCTTAGCCGGCTCTGCACGGTAGTCGGAGTTGTTATCCAGCATACCGCGGGAGTATAGCTTCATGGCTATATTTTTCAGTACTTCTCCGCTTGTGCTTGCAGCTCCGAGAGCGTTCTGCTTGGGGTTGCAGGTGAGGACAATACATGAGTATTTCGGATTTTCAGCCGGGAAGAAACCGCAAAAGGCGAGTCGCTTCTTGGCATTATTGTAGTGTCCGCCCTCAATCATGTAGCATGTGCCGGTTTTTCCTGCAATCCTCACATAGTCGTTTTTTAGACGCTTGCCGGTGCCGTGGTCTCCCCACACAACTGATGTGAGCATAGTGCGCATTTTTGCCGCATTTTCCTCGCTGCATATTCTGTCGCGGATATAAGTAACCGGCAAAATAGAGTCGATATCCTCACCGGTGAGACGCGACACAAGCCTTGGTCTTACATATCTGCCGTTGTTTGCAATTGCATTATAGACCGACAGGGTGTAAAGTGGGGGAATCTCTGTTGCGTAGCCGTAGCACTGTCGCGACAGTGCGATTCTGCCGCCTCGGTTCGAGGGCACGCTATCTACTCTGGGCACTGTTTCTCCGGCAATACCGGTGTGCATCGGTTCAAGGAAACCGATCCCCTTTAGGCGGGAATAGAAACCGCCGGGATTTGAATCATATTTCCTGATAATGATTTTGGTCATGCCGATGTTACTTGAACGCTCAATCACCTCTCTGACCGTGAGCGAGGGAACTGCATGTGAGTCGGTGATTGAATTGCCGCCGGCATAGGGGAATCGTGAGCCGGTAGTAATCACCTCGTCAAGTGAGTTTACAACCCCGTCCTCAAGGGCGAGCATCATGGAGATTGTTTTTACCACCGAGCCTGGTTCAAATCCGAGTACCGCACGATTCATACCCTCGATATAGTTGTCGGCATTAGGATTCTTTTCAAGGTTCGAAATAGCTTTTATGTCACCTGTAGCCACCTCCATCAGCACAGCTACTCCCCAGTCGGCGTTACAGTATGTGAGCACGTCGTTGAGTTCATTCTCCACAATATCCTGCATTTTGATGTCAATGGTAGTGGTGATATTGAAGCCTGGTGTTGCGGGAATGTCTGTCCAATCGACAATTCTGCTTGTCAAGGGCACTTTTTTAGAAAGTCCTGTCTTACCATATAGCAGGGTATCAAGGGCTTTTTCAAGACCTGAAATACCGTGAACCTCCTTGCATTGTGCGGTAGCGCCAACACCGCCTATGCTTCGGCGAGCCATATCGCCATAAGGATTAACGCGGCGCATCTTACCCTCTACGGAAATTCCGTTTCGGTTACGGTTTTTGATGGAGAAGAAGGGGAATGTGCGCAGGCGCCGGTAGTCGGCATAGCTGATATTGTCAATCAATCTGTAAGCTCTCGGACGCTCTGCCTTGGCTTTTTTGAGCGGTGCTCCAAGGTGTTTTTTCCACTCTGCCGCAGTGCGTACCGGGAAATAATACGCCATACTGTCCGCTATGGTGTCGAGAGCCATTCTGTACTTCTCTTCCATGAACTTCTCGCACCGGAAATCTATCCTCACGGTATAGTATCGCAGGTTGGCAGCCAATATGCTTCCGTCTGAAGCAAGTATATTTCCTCTCACCGGCAGAATGGTATCGTTTCGCGACAGCTCGGTATTTGCCTTTGCATTCCACTCTCCGGCAGAAATCACCGTTGTATCTACCAGCTTGTATATCACGCCGGTAGCCACAAACAGTATTATGGCGGTAATCACACCATAACGGTAAAGAATGTGCTTTTTATTTGACTTCTTTTTCATTTGCTGCCTAATTTGAACGGAGGTCTGTCCTGAACCCGCAAGTTAAGTCCAAGTGAATCAATCAGCTGCTGCATTGATGATTCGCGGGTACTGCTCATATATGCGCTTCTTACTCTTAACCGTTCTGTTTTAACTATTTCCAGTTCGGTGTTGAGGCGTTGAATCTCTTCCATCTTCGTCTGGCAATTATATTTGCTTGTAATGTAAAACATTATCGCCATCATTCCGGCAAACACAGCCAGCCAGTTGCGGGCAAAGAAATCACTGCTGATCACCTGACCGCTTCGTATTCTCCCTATTACTCCGGGATTTTCGTTATCTTTTTTCTTTTTCTTCTCTGCCATAGCCGGTAAATAATTGTGTATCAGTTATCCACTCTTTCTGCAACCCTCAGTTTAGCGCTGCGTGAACGAGGATTCCGTTCAATCTCCTCCTCATCAGGTACTATTGGCTTGGAACCGAGCATTTTGAAAGGTGCATTATTCTTGCCGAAAATATCTCGGGTGTCTTTACCCTCTACATTGCCGGTACGCATGAAATTTTTCACCATTCTGTCCTCAAGGGAGTGGTATGTGATTATGGCAAGTCTGCCTCCGGGATGTATAACCTTTGCCGTCTGCTCCAAAAATGAGCGGAGCGCATCAAGCTCACCGTTAACCTCAATTCTGATTGCCTGGAAAATCATTGCAAGCTCTTTCTTCTCCTGCCGAGGATTTACAAACGGCTTAACAACATCCAGAAAGTGCTCCACTGTTTCTATCGGTTTACGTTTTGCTTCCTTAACAAGAGCGGAGGCAATTTTTCTGGCTGTTCTGATTTCGCCGTAGAGATACAGGGTATCGGCTATTTTCTCTTCCGTAGCACTATTTATGAACTGTGCCGCATTCATTGTAGCCTTCCGGTTCATGCGCATATCGAGCGGACCATTCCACCTGAACGAAAATCCTCGCTCCGCATCATCGAAGTGGTGAAAGGATACCCCAAGGTCTGCAAGTATTCCATCTACAGAATCCACTTTATAGTAACGCAAGAAATTTGAAATGTAACGGAAATTGGAGTACACAATTGTAAACCGCGGGTCAGCAAACGCTCTCCGCACAGCCTCCTCATCCTGATCAAAAGAGTATAGACATCCCTGATTATCAAGCTTTTCAATGATAGCTTTTGAGTGACCGCCACCTCCAAAAGTTGCATCTACATACACTCCGCCCGGCTTAATTTCCAACGCATCAAGACACTGCGGCAACAGAGCGGGAATATGATAGACTTCTTCTTGCATTGCAGATAAATAGAGGTTAAAAGGAGCAATTTTATTTGACGTTGTAAAGTTAATGAATTTTACGTTTGATTTGCATAATTAAATTACAAAAAAATTTACATGTTAATAACTTAAATTATGGCAATACATTTTATTTGTTGTTTCTCAGACATTTAAGTTATTACCCTTATTTTGATTTCGTTTACAAATGTAAATTTGCGCATTTTACCCCTCGCTATTTTGTTTTATGTGCTTAAAACCGCTAACTTAGCACAATAAATAACCGTTTTTGCATAAAAAAACCATATTAATATAATTATTAATGTCAAAAGTTATAATTATCGGAGCGGGAGGCGTTGGCACCGTTGTGGCATACAAATGTGCACAGAATCCCGATGTATTC
>JAIDQW010000224.1 GCA_029062075.1 Paramuribaculum sp. | reverse complement strand
TATCTTGCCTGTGAAGAAAAGTCGGAAAGGATGTCAGAAGCGCGATCTGCGGGGGAATTCACTATTCAAAAAAATGAAGAGGATAGTACCTCAGACATACTTGTTATAGGTGATAATATTAAAGGGGTTAACTACAGAATGGCTAAATGTTGTAACCCTATATACGGTGATGAAGTATTCGGATTTATTTCTGCCGAAGGTGTTATTAAAATACATCGAAAGGATTGCCCGAATGCGTCAAATATAAGAAGTAGGTACCCTTATCGGGTCATTAATACCCGATGGAGCGGCAAAGCGGGTCAACAATTCTCTGTCGTTCTTCAGGTTGTAGGACATGATGACATCGGAATTGTAACGAATATATCATCAATACTGAATAAGGAGCCTAATGTGTCATTGAGAGGAATCTCCATAGATAGCCATGACGGGATGTTCAGTGGAAACCTCACAGTTGGAATAAGTGATACCTCGGCTTTAAAGAATATCATTAAGAAAATTAAAACAGTCAAAGGAGTAAAAGATGTTCAGCGTATTTAATAGAAAAACAATAATTTCATCAGCAATATCTGTTGCTGTGCTTGCCTCATGCGGCAGTTCAAAAGAGAAAGAAGCGAATGAATTACTGACTATTGCTCAGACCCAGCTGCAAAGTGAACAGTTTGATTCGGCATTAGCTACTCTTGATACTCTTGATACCAGATTTGCGGCAGAGGTAAGTGTTCGCCGCGAGGGATTGAAACTCAGACCTAAGATTATTGAAAAACAATCCCTTAAGCAACTTGAAGTGGTTGACCGCCAGCTTGCTGAGTTAATTATTGAAAGTGAAAAACTTAAAGACGCTCTGAAGCATGTTCCTGATGCGTTTGAGGGTTATTATACAACAGTTAAACTTGCCGGTAAAATCCCTGCTGAAAAGTCAGGACTTTATGCAAGAATGACTACAGATGGACTGTTTACTGTTGTGGCATCTTCTACAAAAAGTGCTTTGAGCGAAGGTGTGACTCTGACAGCCGGAGGTGTTTCGGTTTCCACTCCGTCAGTAGCTCACGATGGTGAGAGAAATGACAGAAGCAGGGGAGTTGAAATTATCAATTTTATGCCCGGTGAGTGTGATACTCTCGGTTCTTTTGCAGCCGCCCATGCGGGTAACCCTTTCACATTAACATTTAATGGTGAGAAATCATACTCCATACCG
>JAIDQW010000223.1 GCA_029062075.1 Paramuribaculum sp. | reverse complement strand
TTCTAAAACCTATCCCACAGACTTCATCAAAATTAAAAATAACACCTTTATAATTATATAGTGTGCACGAAAAATTACTACTTTTGCAACTTGAAAAAATTGAAATTAAAAACGGTAATTTACAGCTATGAGCGAACTACCTACTAAATACTCCCCCGCTGATGTTGAGGGAAAATGGTATGATTATTGGATGGATAAGGGACTTTTTAAGAGTTCTCCCGATGCACGTGAACCTTTTGTGATTGTTATTCCCCCGCCAAATGTAACAGGTGTTTTACACATGGGTCACATGCTAAACAATACAATTCAGGATATTTTGACCCGTCGTGCAAGAATGACCGGTAAAAATGCTTTGTGGGTTCCCGGCACTGACCATGCCAGCATAGCAACAGAGGCTAAAGTTGTTGCAAAACTTGCAAGTGAAGGCATAAAGAAAAGCTCTCTGACCCGAGAACAGTTTCTTGAACATGCCTGGGACTGGACCAATACTTACGGAGGCATCATATTAAAGCAGCTTCGCCGACTGGGAGCGTCATGCGATTGGAGCCGCACCGCATTCACCATGGATGACATCAGAAGCAAGAGTGTAATAAAAGTATTTGTTGACCTTTATAATCAAGGCTTGATTTACAGAGGCAAGAGAATGGTCAACTGGGATCCAAAAGCTAAGACTGCACTCAGCGATGCAGAAGTTATATATAAGGAGGAGCACAGCAAACTTTATCACCTTAAATATAAGGTAGTTGGAGAGGATACATATGCTATAGTTGCCACTACACGCCCTGAAACAATTATGGGTGATACGGCAATGTGCATCAACCCCAATGACCCAAAGAATGCCCATCTTAAGGGAAAAAGGGTTATTGTGCCTTTGGTTGGTAGAGAAATCCCCGTCATAGAGGATGAATATGTTGATATTGAGTTCGGAACAGGTTGCCTGAAAGTTACACCTGCTCACGATGCTAATGACTATATGCTCGGTCAAAAGCACAACCTTGATTCTATAGATATTTTCAATGATGATGCAAC
>JAIDQW010000222.1 GCA_029062075.1 Paramuribaculum sp. | reverse complement strand
GTTGTATTATGTCAATGCAATCAAAATATATCGGGCTTAGTGATGGCGAGGTGGCTGAGAACCGAAAGAAGTATGGTGTGAATATTCTCACTCCACCGGCAAAAAAGCCACTATGGAAACAGTTTATCGCTAAATTCTCAGACCCACTCATCGTGATTCTGCTCGTTGCCGGAATCGCATCTGTGGGAATTTCATTTTACGAATATCTTGGGCTACACCAGTCGCTTGATGTGTTTTTTGAACCGGTAGGAATCTTTGCCGCCATCCTTCTTGCAACAGGACTGTCTTTCTTCTTTGAAGTTAAGGCATCAAAAGAATTTGAAATTCTCAATAAGGTCAATGATGACGAACCGGTAACTGTATATCGAAACGGTAGTGCAGTTGAAGTACCCCGCAGTGATATAGTTGTGGGAGACATCGTTATTATCAACACCGGGCAGGAGGTACCGGCGGACGGAGAGTTACTTGAAGCGGTGAGCATGAGTGTTGATGAATCCACTCTTACAGGCGAACCAATTTGCTGCAAATCCACAGATCCGGCCCAATTCGATACAGAAGCCACTTTCCCGACAAACCACATTTTACGGGGTACCAAAGTAATGGAAGGTCATGGAGTGATGCGTGTTCTCGCTGTTGGAGACAGCACCGAGAATGGAAAGGTGTTTGAGGCATCTCAGATAGACGATGGCATTAAGACTCCGCTTGACGAACAGCTTGAAAATTTAGGAAAACTGATTTCGCGTGTCGCATACGGTATCGCCGCAGTCATTGTAATCGGCAGATTAATAGTGTTTTTCACAGACAGCACAAGTTATGACTTTGTGAGTCTGACCACATACACATTGCAAACCATAATGATAGCTGTGGCTCTCATCGCTGTAGCAGTGCCCGAAGGATTGCCGATGGCTATAACGCTCTCGCTTGCATACTCTATGCGCCGTATGCTCAGAACCCACAATCTTGTACGCAAAATGCACGCATGTGAGACCATGGGCGCCACAACAGTCATATGTACTGACAAAACGGGTACTCTTACTCAAAACCGCATGACGGTGGCAGACACAGATTTTTTTGTATTGCCTGACGAGATGCCATTTATATACGAAGGTATTGCGGTTAATTCCACCGCTATGCTTGGTGAAAAGGAGGATAGCTCGGTGCAGGTACTCGGCAATCCTACAGAAGGCGCCCTGTTAATGTGGTTGAGGGATAATGGCTTTGATTATAACAGTCTTCGTGAAAACTGTGTGAAAGTGAGCGAACTTCCGTTCAGCACCGAGCGAAAATTTATGGCAAGCGTAATTGAAAAACAAGACGGCAACCATATATTATACGTAAAAGGAGCCCCTGAAATAGTTTTTGATTTATGTCATGGTACCTCAGGTATTACCAAAGAGGCTTTTGATTCCAAATTGAGAGGCTATCAGGACAAAGCAATGCGAACCCTTGGGTTTGCATACTGCACTCTGCGCACCGGGGAAGCAGGCATTGAAAATGAGCGTGTGACAGCTGATAATCTGACTTTTGCCGGTATAGCAGCCATATCCGATCCTGTTCGCGATGATGTACCCGATGCAGTTGCGACAGTAACGGAAGCGGGAATAAAAATCAAAGTAGTTACCGGTGACACTTCCGCAACAGCAAAAGAGATAGGACGACAGATTGGTTTGTGGAATGACGAAACCGATGGTGACAAAAATATCATTACCGGAAGCGAGGTGGCTATGATGACAGATGAAGAACTCCGGAGCAGGGCTGAGGATTTCAAAATCATTTCCAGAGCGAGGCCGATGGATAAAAAACGTCTTGTTGAGGCTCTTCGCGAAAACGATGAGATAGTAGCCGTTACCGGTGACGGCACTAACGATGCCCCCGCACTGAAAGCTGCCCATGTAGGCCTGTCAATGGGCGATGGCACATCTGTAGCAAAAGAAGCATCAGACATAACTATAATTGACAACTCCTTTACCTCCATAGGTCGCGCTGTGATGTGGGGCAGATCGTTGTATATCAACATTCAGCGGTTTATCCTTTTTCAGATGACTGTTAATGTTGCAGCCTGCCTGATAGTGCTTTGCGGCTCTTTTATGGGAATGCAGTCACCGCTCACCGTGACTCAGATGCTGTGGGTGAACCTAATTATGGATACTTTTGCAGCAGTGGCACTTGCCTCACTGCCTCCGAGCGATGAAGTGATGCATGAGAAGCCCCGCGCCCGCAATGCTTTTATCATAACCAGGCGAATGAGACACTTCATTTTTTATACCGGTGGGATATTTTTTATCATTCTGCTTGGATTGCTTTACTACCTCGATCACACAAATATCAGCTCTCTGGCCCAGATAGGGAGGGTGCCTTTCGGTGAAGACTCGGGGTTGTCACCATACGAGATTTCGGTTTTCTTCACATTCTTCGTATTCCTTCAGTTCTGGAATATGTTTAATGTACGTGCTTTCAACAGCGGCAGTTCGGCACTAAACCTGAAGGGTTGTAACGGATTTATTCTGATTGCAATGATTATATT
>JAIDQW010000221.1 GCA_029062075.1 Paramuribaculum sp. | reverse complement strand
GGCTTACAGCTGCCACCATAGAGAATAGAGGTGTTGTCAGCTACATCCTTGCCGTACTTGCCGGCAATGACACCGCGGATGAAAGCGTGCATTTCCTGCGCCTGATCATCAGTAGCAGTCTTACCTGTACCAATAGCCCAAACCGGTTCGTAAGCGAGAATAAGTTTTGAGAAATCTTCAGCAGAAAGATTGAAAAGTGCATCTTCAATCTGAGCCTTTACAACATCAAGATATGTGCCGTTTTCGCGCTGCTCCAGAACCTCACCGATACAGAAAATAGGTGTGAGATTATTTTCGAGCGCAAGAGCTACCTTTTCTTTAAGAGTCTCTGCTGTTTCACCATAGTACTGGCGACGCTCTGAGTGACCGAGGATAACATAATTAGCACCGGTTGAAGCAACCATGGCTGCACTAACTTCACCTGTGTAAGCACCGCTCTTATGGTCAGCGCAGTTTTCAGCACCGAGACCGAGCTTAGCAGGGTCAATGACGGCATTTACAGAAGCGAGATGGGTGAAAGGAACACAAATGATAACGTCGCAGTTAGCTTTAACTTTAGCTAGTGCTTCATTAACGTCCTTAGCGAGACCTACACCTTCCTGAAGAGTGGTATTCATCTTCCAGTTTCCGGCAACAATATTCTTTCTCATAATCTTGTTATATTTGAAATTAGTAATTATTCATATAAATTTCAGATGCTCTGCAAAGATAGCAATTATTTCAGACTCTGCGCTTTTTTTCTAATCTTAATGCTCCATGCGAGGAGTCTGCCACTCCTGTCAAGCATGAAAATCAAAAGAAGAATTACTATCAGGGCAAAAGTTAAATATTTTGCATAAAGCGGTCCGTCAAATGCGAGAGCATCCATCAGTCCGGGCTTTTGACCAGCATTTTCAAACAAATCTGAATCAATAGATGGTAATGTGCGTTTCCACAAAATCTTGCCATCTCTGAGAAATACTGCCGGCATTATACCGCGAGCCATTTCCTTAAGGGTTGTTGATTCGGCATAATAAACAGGATAGTCCGCCATAGACAAATCTTTCCATTCCTCTATCTCCCCGGCATCTGCTGACACAAGAGTCATCATACTTCCTCCCTGCGACTTGATGTATGTGTCCATGAGGTTCAGAAGATAGGTATTTGACACATCCGCCCTGCTGTAATCGGGAATCAGAATCAGCAACTGGTCGCTTTCGGTTGCAATAACTTCCGCAGTCACATCCTCTCCCTCATCAAGAACCACAAGTTCGGTCTTGTCTTTAACGGATTTCCCGATTTGCTTTCTTTCAATAAATGTCCAAGAAGAGTCAGGGAGATTTTCAACGTCAAACGATTCAGTCACACCGTCTTTTTCGTAAATAAATTCAAATTCTTGATCTTCACTATCTTCTTCGTCAGCTATAAGCTCAGATCCAACCGGGAAAGAACGGAAATCAACAAGTGGCTGCAAAAAATAGCCTGTCAATCCAATTACGAGAATGTATGCCACACAGGCTGTCATTACTAGCCATTGAATATATGCGCCAAAAATACCTTTTATCTTGTTGTTATATTTAATCAGGTATATGAGTGCTCCGGTTATTAAAATGTTCTTCAGAAATGTTGCTCCATTTGATAGTATTATGAAATCGCCAAAGCATCCACAGTCGGGCACCGGGTCTGTAAAATAAAGGTATGCAGTGAGAGGGAGCATGCCTGCCATCATGATTAGCATAAGCCAAACAACTGTGCGTCTGTAGCATCCAAACATCATCATTGCACCTAAAATAAATTCTGCTACACTTAAGCCCATTGCCCCCACCAGTACGAGCGATCGGGGTTGAGTCATACTCCACACATTAAGATACTCTTCTATCTTGAATATAAAACCATAAAGGTCATCAGCCTTGGCAAAGCCTGATACGATAAAAACTACCCCTACAAGGACACGGAGCAACCAAACAACTGTTTTTACATATCCCGGTAATGAATCGCGCTCGGAATCAATTGTCATTCTGCTCCGTCAATTTTATAATACCGAAAACAGCATAATTTACCATATCAAGGTAATTAGCATCAATACCCTCAGAGACTACAGTTTGCCCGCAATTATCCTCTATCTGCTTTGTCCGTTGAATTTTTGTCAGAATAAAGTCTGTATATGAATTAATTCTCATACCTCTCCATGCCTCATCGTAGTCATGGTTTTTTGCTTTCATCAGTGCAGTAGTCTTTTTTGCTATAGAGTCATAAAGCTCAATCGCTTCCTCCGGTGAGATATCTACAGTATCTGAAGCACCTTTTTCAAGCTGAATCACCCCCACGAGTCCATAATTTACAATTGCGAGGAATTCCGGCAGGATACCCTCATCTACCATGGCGCAACCCTTAGTTTCGAGGGATCGAATTCGTTTTGCCTTGATAAAAATCTGATCGGTTATGGAT
>JAIDQW010000220.1 GCA_029062075.1 Paramuribaculum sp. | reverse complement strand
CCTCGGGGTGAATGATACCGACCCCAGAAACTGGCCTCATTACAACAGTGAATTCATTACAGATTACATTGCCCTTTTGATAGTTTCCGCGTTGTTAACCCTGACGTCAGGGTCATTCTTGCTAATCTGACACCACTCACCGCACTGCATCATCGCTTCAGAACAGGCACACGTGACTGGCGTATTAAAATCAGACAGGCTATTGAAACAGTTGCACAGGTTACCGGGGCGGAGCTTATCGACTTTGCTGAACCGTTGCGCGACCGCGAGAATCTCATTCCCGAAGGTATTCATCCCAATGCCAAAGGTGCTAAACTTCTTGCTGAGGCGGCGTACTCGGCTATTACCGGAAATTATGGAGGACTGAAGCTGCCTCCGGTATATGGTTCCGGTATGGTGTTGCAGAGATATAAGCCCCTCGTTATTTCCGGTACGGCTGATGCGGGAGCGGAGATTAATCTCTCGATAGCCGGCACAACAGTGAATGCTGTTGCCAATAACGCCGGAAAGTGGACGGTGGAACTACCCCCCATGTCTGAAACAACAGGTCTTGTAATGACAGTTACTGATGGTAAGCAGACCTTGACGTTCAGTGATGTGGCTGTTGGTGAGGTTTGGCTCGCTTCCGGTCAGAGCAATATGGAGTTCAGACTCAAAAATTGCACGACTTTCCGCGAGGACTCGGCAATCATCAATGATCCTTTGCTCAGATTATTTGATATGAAGCCCAGGGTTTTGACTAACAATGTCACATGGAATGAAGCTGATCTTGATTCGCTCGACAATCTTGTTTATTATCTTCCCTCGTCTTGGAAAAAGTCAACAGTCCAGGATGCGGCACGCTTCTCGGCTGTGGCATGGTACTTCGGTAAGATGCTTAGAGACAGCCTCAATGTACCGGTAGGTATAATCAATAACGCAATCGGTGGTTCAGGCACTGAGGCATGGATTGATATTGAATCTCTTGAAATGGGTATGCCGGGAGCCTTGGTGAACTGGTATAAAAATGACTATGTTCAGCCGTGGGCACAGGGTAGGGCGCTAAAAAATATTGGTGGAGACACAAGCCGACGCCACCCCTACGAGCCTTCATATCTATATTCTACAGGTATCCGTCCTCTCGGTGCATATCCTATCGCCGGTGTAATATGGTATCAGGGTGAAAGCAACGAGCAAAATATTGAACTCCACGAAGCGTACTTCAATTTGCTTGTCAACAGCTGGCGTAATACATGGAATTCACCCGAAATGCCATTTATATTCACTCAGCTCAGTTCTATTGCACGTCCTTCATGGCCTGAGTTCAGAGACAGTCAGCGCAGACTTGCGAAAACTATTCCCTGGACTGCAATGGCCGTTTCTTCCGATCACGGTGATTCGCTTGATGTACATCCCAGAAACAAGCGTCCCATTGGTATGCGTCTTGCACGGCAGGCTCTTAACAAGGTTTATAGCACCGGCACCACTCCTTCAGGGCCGCTCCCTGTTAAGGCTATTCTGGCAGAACCGGGAAAGGTGCTTCTTGAAATGGAGTACGGCAGAGGCATGAAAACATCTGACGGTGCTGAGCCAAGGACTTATGAAGTGGCAGAGATTGACGGAATTTACTATCCTGCGAAAGCAGAATTTATTGCAGACAATAAAATAATGATTACAAATATGGATATCAAAAATCCGCGCTATGTGCGCTATGCTTGGCAGCCTTTTACAAGAGCCAATGTTGTCAATGATGAGGATCTTCCCGCATCTACTTTCAAAATTGAAATCACTGAGACTCCTGATAGTGAGGAGGGTATTGCTTCCGGTGTCAGTGCGGCATTCGCGGGCACTGTCAACGGTAAGGTAATAAAAGCCGGTGGCTGCAATTTCCCGGTTAACCCTATGGCTCCGGGAAGTGTAAAGAAGTTCTATCAGGCTATTTATGAGCTTGTGCCGCAGCAGGATGGTTCTATTGTAAGCAAAAAAATCGGTATGCTGCCTGAAGCTATAGCCTATGGTGCATCGGCAACTACACCCAAGGGCATTGTGGCTATCGGTGGCACTACTGCACAGGCTGCTTTGTCATCAGTTCTGCTCATATCCCTTGATGACGATGGCAATGCGGTGGTAACAGAACTTCCTTCACTCCCTGTTACAGTAGATAATTCAAGCGCGGCATATCTTGACGGTAAAGTATATGTTGCAGGTGGTAACATAAACGGTACTCCCTCAAATGCGCTTTATGTGCTTGATTTAAATAAACTCGATGGCTGGAAAGAACTCAAATCGTTCCCCGGTAATCCCCGCGTGCAACCCGTTCTCGCTGCGTCAAAGGATGCGAAAGGTAAATCCAAACTTTATATGTGGGGAGGATTTGCCGGTAAAGGTGAAAACCGACAGGCGTCACTGAATACCGATGGACTTATGTTTGATCCCGCTTCCGGAAAATGGTCAGCCCTACCTGAACCGGTCAATACCAAAGGCGAGGCAGTAAGCACCGGAGGAGGTATCGCTGTTACTCTTCCCGACGGTAGAATTGTTGTTACCGGTGGTGTCAATAAGGATGTTTTCCTTGACGCCCTGAGAAATCAGGCACCCGACTATCTCTCACATCCTATAGAGTGGTATCGTTTCAATGACCTTGCTCTTGTATTTGATCCGGTGAATGTGAAGTGGAGTATCGGTGCTGTTGATAGCGAGATGGCTCGTGCGGGAGCTGCTGCCGCGCTCACTCCCGAAGGAGAAATATGGCTGATTGGAGGAGAACTCAAACCGAGAATCCGCACCCCCAAGATATCTAAGGTTAAACTTTAATGGACAGAAAATTAGATCTTTCGGTCGCAAACTATGGCAGTACGCGCGATGAGCTCTATGCTCTCGCCGTGCTGCCGTGGGGAGCTACTGAGCCACATAATCTGCATTTACCATACCTCACGGATGCTATTCTGAGCCATGATGTGGCGGTGGACGCTGCGCGTATTGCTAAAGATATGTACGGATTCAATGTTATGGTAATGCCGCCCATGCCACTTGGTGCGCAGAATCCGGGACAGCGCGATTTGAAATTCTGTGTGCACTACCGGCAATCTACTCAGATGGCGGTGCTCACAGATATTGTTGCTTCACTTCACAATCAGGGCATTGACAAGTTGGTCATTATTAACGGTCATGGAGGCAATACCTTCAAGGGACTGATTAGAGACCTCGCTGTTGATTATCCAGATATGACCATTGCTGCAAGCGATTGGTTTAAGGTATTGCCGGCAAAGCAGTTCTTTGACAATCCCGGTGATCATGCTGACGAACTGGAAACATCGGTGATGATGCATTATCATCCTGAGCTTGTCAATATCGAGGAAGCAGGTGAGGGTGATTATACCGGGTTTGCTGCAAAGTCGCTTGCCGAAGGAGTTGCTTGGATACCCCGGAACTGGAACAAAGTAAGTACTGACACGGGAATCGGGAACCCCGCTCTTGCCACAGCTGAAAAAGGCAAAGCATTTGCCGAGGCGATTGCAGTAAAGTATGCGGAGCTATTCAATGATCTCGTGAATGGCAAATCTATATCACGGATTGATTATCGAATATTTTTTAATAACCTATTTCATAATATCATGGTAAATAGATTTATACTTAATGAAGTATCTTATTTCGGACCCGGAGCGAGAAAAGAACTCCCGGCGATAGTTGAACGCCTTGGCAAGAAAAAAGCATTGGTTGTCACAGATAAAGGATTGATTAAGTTTGGTGTTGCAAAAATGGTGACAGATGTCCTTGACGAAGCGGGAATACCTTACGATGTGTTCAGTGAAGTAAAACCAAATCCCACAGTTCAGAATGTCAAGGACGGTATTGAAGCATTCAAGGCTTCAGGAGCAGACTTCATAATTGCTATAGGAGGAGGCTCGTCCATGGATACGGCTAAGGGTATTGGCATTGTCATCAATAATCCTGAGTTTTCCGATATAGTATCGCTTGAAGGGTGTGCACCAACCAAGAACAAGAGCGTACCTATAGTTGCTCTGCCCACTACAGCTGGTACTGCGGCGGAAACCACTATAAACTATGTTATTATCGACGAGGAGAAGCACAAGAAAATGGTTTGCGTTGACCCCAACGACATTCCTGCCGTAGCAGTCATTGATGCCGAGCTGATGTATTCGCTTCCGAAAGGGCTGACCGCTGCAACCGGAATGGATGCTCTGACACATGCTATTGAAGGATATATCACTCGTGGTGCATGGGAAATGTCGGATATGTTTGAAATTGAGGCGATACGAATGATTAGCAAATATCTCCCCATCGCTGTGAGTGAACCCACCAACCCCGAAGGACGCAACGGTATGGCACTCGCCCAGTACATTGCTGGTATGGCATTCTCAAATGTAGGTCTCGGTTTGGTTCATGGAATGGCACACCCTATGGGCTCGCTGTTTGATGTTCCCCACGGAGTTGCAAACGCTCTCCTTCTGCCAACAATTATGGAATTTAATAAGCCGGCTTGCCTTGATAAATATCCCGCGATAGCTCAGGCTATGGGTGTGGATA
Organism: Paramuribaculum sp.; assembly: GCA_029062075.1. Lineage (GTDB taxonomy): Bacteria > Bacteroidota > Bacteroidia > Bacteroidales > Muribaculaceae > Paramuribaculum. The sequence goes on along the minus strand of JAIDQW010000220.1, from coordinate 6,194 downwards.
CTGCCGGAATGAGCAAGGAAGAGGCTTCTCAGGCTGCGGTTGAGGCGGTGCGTAAGCTCTCCCTTGAAGTTGGAATACCACAGACATTAAATGAACTTGGAATTTCTGAAAAGGATATTCCGGCTCTTGCAGAACAGGCTCTGGCGGATGTTTGCACACCCGGCAACCCTCGTGATGTCACACTTGATGACATTGTCAGCCTGTACAAAAAGTGCCTTTAATAGCGGATTTATCACCGTACTACAACTGAAAATAAAAGAGGCTGCCTGACAATCAAAATCAGGCAGCCTCTCAATTAATCTTTGGTTTTATTATCAGGGGTGGAGCTCTACGATGAAGCGGGTACCGTGAGTAAATGTATCATCAAGGCGTAAACTACCGTTCATCTTAGCCACTGTCAGTGAACAGATTGGTAGTCCGAGTCCGTCACCACCGGTGAGATCTCTCACGGTAGAGAATGGTCTGAAAAGGTTTTCTCGTTGTTCCTCGCTTATCCCGCAGCCATTGTCGGTTACTATGAACTGAATATTGTGTGGTCCGCGCTTCTTGAATTCCAATGAAATCTTACCTCCTTCGGGAGTGTATTGAGCAGCGTTGTTGAGCAGGTGTGTAAGCACTTTTCCGAGGGCTTCCTCATTGATAGGTGCGGTCATCTTGGGTGCGGTGACTGTCACGGTGACATCTTTTGCTGTTTTAGGACGAACCTCCTCTGCGAGTGCCTCGCAGAAGTTGGACATATTCACCTGTTCTACTGGATACAACTCTGTTTGGCTTGCTTCAAGTTCTGACAGTTCCTGAATGTGACCGGCAAAATCTTTAAGCGCCTGAGCTGCCGGTAAGTTCGCCGGTAAGGTGTTGAGAGTCGGTTCCATCTGAGAGGAAATGTTTGCCAGAAACATATTTTTGAGCTGATTATGCTCCTGCGCGGTAGCAATAGCTTTTTTCTGGCGTCTGCTGCGTGCCATGTACCTGAGAAGAGCAATGCTCACAAATACAAGACCGGCTGCAAGACCGGCTGCAAGAATCAGCAAACCTATGATTATCGCATTTTTTGCTGTGATGGAGCTGTCGCGGTTCTCGATTGCAACGTTTGCCTCATCCAGATCTTTCTGCAATGACGCATGTTCCTCTGCTGCTTTTACCTCTGCTACAGAATCTGCCCAGGCTACATATTTGTCGTATGCTTTCTGGGTGAGATGAACATTGCCGGTCTTTACAGACATATCAATAAGGTTGCGGTAACACTCTTTCGCTGTGTCAAAATCGTTTGCTGAAAGATAATGACCTATGAGCTGATTGGCTGCTTCCTCACCTTTGTCATTCTGTCCCAGCGAATAATACACCTTTACGCTTTCTGTCAGAAAATCAGTATTGAGGGTGCTGTCGTTTGCGGCATTTGCATAGGTGCGCATTTTTTCAAGCTGCTCGCGTGCGCTTTCTGAACGACGCATCTTGACATACATTCTCTCACGCTCTCTTGCAAGCAGAAAGTGAGATGCCGGAAGCTGAACATTATTGGCTTCTTCGTAAGCTTTCAGCTGAAATTCAGCATTGTTAAGATGTTCAAACGCCTCTTTGAAAAATCCTTCGCGGTGATATAGTGCAGACATATTGACAACAGCCTGAACTGCTTTGTCAATTTTTGACTCTGCTGCGTAGGCTTTATAAGCCTTGCCATACATATAGCGGGCTGTGGTATATTCCTTTGCCTGAAGCTTGGAGTCCGCTTCTCTAACAAAATTATCTCCGGATGATTGTGCGAATACGCCGGTAGCTGAAAATGATAGTAGAGCTACTGCAAAAAGTCTATATAATATCTTCATAATCTATAAGTTCTCTTTAATCTTGATGCTGTTTTATCATTGTGGAGTGCAAAGTTAAGCCAAAAAAATAAATTCCGTAATAAAAAATAAATTCTACTCACGATTTTAACACAAAAAACTATATTTTGGAGGCGAGGGAGACGGGCAGAATTGTTGTAAGAGTACGGAAAATGTAGCGTTTGGCTCGCTGCTGTACGGTTTCTTTTGCAGGGGAGTAGGCATTTATGGCTTCGAAAATATCTGTTTCAATAACAGGATTGTCGTATTTAGAACAGGTAGCTTTTATTTCATCGGTCAACCGTTTTAATTCCGGTTCGTTTCCCTCTCTTTGCAGAGCTGCTGCGAGAGCTATGGCATTTTCGTAATATTTCTCCAAAAATATCTTTGCTGCTTCCGGATGTGATTCATGGAAGTGCTCCAATAGCAGTAGTCTGATCTCGGTTGCGAGTCTGCGGGCACGAAGTGCGTCACCGCTCCATATACCATAGCTGTGCTTGCGATAAACACCCATAACAGAAGGTATAAAATGGATTCGCCCGCCGGCGGCGTGAAGCGAGTGCATCGCGTAGTCGAAAAGGGGTGTCCGCTTTACCCAGTCAGGGATAGCCGAAACAGGTAAGGCTCTGTACATCACAGAGAGATTGGTGATAATATTCCCTTTTGCTAATTCCGTAAGACCGAAATCTATAGTAGAGGGCTTGCCGCATAGTGACCAGTTGTGTTTCTCAGGATAATAATTCGCCACTCTGTGAAAACAAACGGTGCATTCCGGATGAGATTCCATGTATTCAGCCTGAACAGACAGTTTATTAGTTGTGAGCCACCAGTCATCCCCCTCGCAAATAGCGATATATTTGCCTCGGCATCGGCCCCAGGCATCCATATAGTTGCCTGAGGTTCCGAGATTTTTAGTCCGGGCAATCAGATTAATCTTGCCGGGATACTCTTTTGAGAGTCGGGAGCATATTTCAACGGTTCTGTCACCGGATGCATCATCGGCTATTATGATTTCAAAATCAAAGGCGGTGCGCTGCGATAGGACGCTGCGCACTGCCTTTTCTATATATTTCTCCTGATTATACGTGATCATTATCACGCTTACCAGAGGCTTGTCGGTTGTTTGAGTCATTATTTAATTGAAATTGCGGCTTCAACGGCTGTCTTAACTGTCTCGCCGAGGGTCGGATGACTGTGGATTGCATCGCTGAGAGCGGTAGCAGGCATATCTGAGTTCATTAAGGTAGCTGCTTCCTGAACCAGATCGGCAGCGTGTGCCCCACATATATGACAGCCAAGAAGTCTGTCATCAGGCGATAAGATGACTTTTACCATACCGTCCGGTTCACCCATAGCCATAGCCTTGCCGTTTGAGCGGAAGGTAGCTTTACCGATCTTGAATTCAATACCTTTTTCAGCGCACTGCTTTTCGGTGACTCCTACCATAGCGCATTCCGGCATGGTGAAAACCGCGCTCGGAATTATGTCAAGGCGTATCGGTTTTTCTAATACAACATCACCCTGTGCCTCGGCTGCGTGAGCGAGCATACAGAGCCCGTTAACGTCACCGATCGCAAACACTCCGGGGATATTGGTTTCCATACGGTTATTTACCTTAACCGCACCACGAGGTGTAAGCTCTATTCCGGCTTCTTTCAATCCAACCGGAAGAACCGGAGTGCGTCCCACCGCCATCAGCACCATCTGTGCCTGGAATGTTTTGGCTTTACCCTTAACCGAACATTCCACAGCCAGGTCGGGAGATATGGCAGTAACCTGTGCCGAAGTAACAATCTCAATGCCGCGGCGTTTCAGGCTCATACGCAATCTTTTTGCAACCTCCTCATCGAAGGGAGGCAGAATCTCCGCGCAGTATTCAAGCACAGTAACCTTGACTCCGAATGCATTGAATATCGACGCGAATTCCATACCGATTACTCCACCGCCTATAACTATAAGCGATTCAGGGAGTTCGGTCATTTCAAGAATAAAATCGCTTGTCACTGCATATTCCGACCCCGGAATTGGTAACATAGCCGGCTTGGAACCTGTAGCGATTATAATCTTTTCAGCGGTATAAGATTCCTCACCTACCTTAACGGTGTGTGGGTCAGTGAACACAGCATCACCTTTCACAATCTCTACTCCGGAAAGAAGGGTCTGCACACCCTCGCGCAAACCCGTTACAACTTCATTCTTGCGGCTGACAGCCTGTGGATAGTTAACGGAAAATTCTTGAATATTCACTCCAAATTCAGAAGCCTCCTTTACCACAGATGCTACTTCCGCACTTCTGCACAAAGCTTTAGTGGGAATGCATCCTCGGTTAAGGCAAGTTCCACCGAGTTCATCACGCTCAATAATGATTACTTTGCTCCCTGATGCGGATGCTTTAGCTGCTGTAGAGTATCCTCCTGGTCCGGAGCCTATTACAATAATATCTGTAGTTGTCATTCGGCATCGGATTTGGTCAGATCTCTCCATTTCACTACCGGATTCAGAGCCGCAGCGGTATCATCCGGTCGTCTCACAGGGGTGGTGAGCGGAGCTTCTTTTACAATTTCCGGTGTTTCAGCCGCTTCCCTGGCAATCTTGCGCATCGTCTCAATGAAGTTGTCAAGTGTTTCCTTACTTTCTGTCTCAGTAGGTTCTATCATCAGAGATTCATGGAAAAGCAGTGGGAAATAAATTGTAGGCGCGTGAAAACCGTAGTCCAGAAGCCGTTTTGCAACATTTAGAGTGGTTACTCCCGTTGATTTGTCGGCAAGTCCGTCAAACACAAACTCATGCTTGCAAATTTTATCAATTGGCAGTTTGTATAAATCTCGAAGAGATTCCTTGATATAGTTGGCGTTTAAGGTGGCGAGTTTTCCCGCTTCCATCAATCCGTCTTTTCCGAGTGATAGAATGTAGGACAATGCACGGAGCTGCACTCCGAAGTTGCCTAAGGTAGCGGAGATGCTGCCGAGCGCATCGCTGCGAGTCACAATATCGAAAGAGCTGTCAGACAGTTTAACCACTTTGGGATTGGGCAGGAATTTTTCAAGCCCTTCTCTCACACCTACAGGACCGGAGCCGGGACCACCGCCACCGTGAGGAGTGGAAAATGTTTTATGCAGATTGATGTGCATCACATCGAATCCCATGTCACCGGGGCGAGCCACACCAAGCATCGGATTCAGGTTAGCACCGTCATAGTACATCAGTCCGCCTGCCTTGTGAACCATATCGGCTATACGTGCCACATTGCTTTCAAATAGTCCCGCTGTATTAGGATTGGTCATCATCACCCCCGCAACAGTATCATCAAGAAGAGCTGCAAGTGCATCAACATCAACAGTGCCGTCAGCAAGGCTCTTGACCTCCACAACTTTAAGACCGGCAACAGCGGCACTCGCAGGGTTTGTTCCATGAGCTGAATCCGGTACAATTACTTTGGTGCGTTTTTCATCGCCTCTGCTTTCGTGGTAAGCCCGTATGACCATAAGGCCGGTAAGTTCGCCATGGGCTCCGGCAAAGGGATTGAGTGTGAACGCAGCCATACCTCCGATTTCACACAGAGCTTTCTGCAGTGTCCAGTAAGCCTCGAGTGCTCCTTGAGCAGCTGATGCCGGAGTGGCTGGATGCATAGACGCCATAGTGGGATGAGCGGCAGCCTCTTCATTGATTTTCGGATTATACTTCATAGTGCATGAGCCGAGAGGATAAAATCCGGTATCCACTCCGAAATTATTATTGCTCATGTTTGTGTAATGACGAACAACTGTAGGTTCATCCACCTCCGGCAGAACGGCATCGTTTGAGCGAAGGAGAGAGGAGGGGATTGCCGACAGAGATTCCTCGCAACCGTTAGCAGGAATATCCGCTCCTTTTCTTCCCTTGCGGGAGAGTTCGTAAATCAGTTTTCCGTAATATTCCTTATTCATAGCTGTGGAAAGTTGGTAGTGGATACAATTTCAATGAGCCGGTCAATATCTTTGCGGGTCTGCATTTCAGTCACTGCAATGAGAATTTCATCGTCGCTCAGTTTGATTCCTGCAAGAATTTCGTTTTCAATGCACACTCTCAGCAGGTCATCAACCTTGAAATTACATTTCATTGCAAATTCGTTCAGAAACGGTTTTTCGGGATAGCGAAGTGTCATTTTCCCTGTCTCCGCCAGTTTTTTTGCAAGATAGTGCGCTCCGTTGGCTCCGGTTTCACACACATCACGAAGACCTTTAGCCCCTAAAAGGCTTAGGTAAACTGCAGTGTGAAGTGCCATAAGCCCCGGGTTGTTGCAGATGTTGCTGGTAGCGTTGTCGCGGCGTATGTGCTGTTCGCGAGCCTGTAGTGTGAGCACGAATGTGCGGTTGCCGTTAATGTCTTCAGTAG
>JAIDQW010000022.1 GCA_029062075.1 Paramuribaculum sp. | reverse complement strand
ATATATCACTGTGTATGTATTGCTCTGCTTGTTCATATTTATTCGGCTTTAGCTTTTAGACGGTTAACACGGCGGCTGATATTAGACTGAACCACGCAGTAGTCAATCAAAGGGGCAAACGCATTCATAAGAAGAACCGCAAGCATTGCACCTTCCGGATAACCGTTATTGTAAACTCTTATTATAATGGCAATTATGCCGACTAGTAAACCGTAGATGTATTTACCGATACCAGTGCGAGCCGCTGTAACCGGATCTGTAGCCATAAATACAGCAGCAAAAGCGAATCCACCGAACAGAAGCTGTTGTAGTGGAGATAGATATGATGCCGGGTAAAGAGGACTGGCACACCAATTGACAACTACACCCGCTATGAGTCCACCGGCAAAAACCGAGAGCATAATGCGCCAGCTTGCAATGCCTGAAATGAGCAGAAGTGCTGCGCCAATCAGTATGCAAAGAGTGGATGTCTCACCGAATGACCCCGGAATGAGTCCAAGAAAAGCATCCCAGTTGCTCACTGATTCACCTACAATATTTTTAACCGGAGAAAATCCTTCAGTCATAGTGGCAATCTGTCCTAGGGGGGTAGCTCCGGATATGCCGTCAGCAAAATTTACAGTACCTCCAAGTCCGCAAATTGGCTTGGCAGAAATAAATGCACGGTCACCGCTCATACTTGCAGGGTAGGCAAAGAATAGGAATGCTCGGGTTACAAGAGCGACATTGAATATATTGTAACCGGTTCCACCGAAAACTTCCTTTACAAATATCACCGAGAAAGCGGTTGCTACGGCAAGCATCCAAAGCGGAGTTTCAATAGGGCAGATAAGAGGGATGAGAATGCCGGTAACGAGAAAACCCTCCTGAATTTCTTCCTTTCGCCATTGAGCAACGATGAACTCGATTCCGAGTCCAACCAGATAAGTGGTGACAATTTTCGGCAGAATGGCAAGAAATCCGTAAGCCATAATGCTCCAGAACGGAAACTCAGTAGAGTGAGATCCGAGAAAGTTCTGGTATCCGGTATTATACATGCCGAAAAGCAGACAAGGCATTAGAGCCAGCACAACAATAATCATTATTCTCTTTGAGTCCAGGCTGTCATGTACATGCACTCCTGATGCAGAGGTGGTTCTGGGTGTGTAGAGAAATGTTTCCAAGCCGTCAAACACTGAATGAAAAGCCTGGAGCTTGCCTCCCGGTTCAAAATTCGGCTTTATTCGGTCCAAATATTTGCGTAACATTTGAAT
>JAIDQW010000219.1 GCA_029062075.1 Paramuribaculum sp. | reverse complement strand
CCATATCCTCATATTCTGTGCCTTCAATCAATTTGTTGAGATTGTCAATGTAGGCTTTCTCGTGTTTGCCATAGTGATAATCAACAGTTTCTTGAGAAATCACGGGCGCCAGAGCATCCGGTGCATACGGAAGTCGTGGCTGAGTGTATGTAGGTAGTTCTTTCATTGGAATACAGTTGTTTTATGTTTCGTCTATAGAACAAAATTGAAAACATTAAAGTTCGTTGTCAGTCAAAAAAAATTGCTGCATAGTATTTGGATGAGTGGGAAAGATGAAGATTGTGTGAAAGACAGGATAATTTTGTAATTTTGCGGTTAATATGATCGAAAAAAAGATAATAGACAGCAACTCCATGAATCTCCATGACAAATGGGACAGGGAGCATTTGTGGCATCCATATACATCAACTATTGATCCATTGCCCACGTATAAGGTTAAGAGTGCTTCAGGAGCTAAAATAATCCTGACAGATGGTACTGAGCTGATAGATGGTATGTCGTCATGGTGGGCTTGTATTCATGGGTATAACAATAATGCGATTAATGAGGCTGTCAAGCGTCAGCTTGATAGAATGAGCCATGTTATGTTTGGCGGATTGACGCATGAGCCTGCCATAGAGTTGGGTAAGATGCTTCTTGAAGTGTCTCCTCCAACTATGAATAATATTTTTTATGCCGATAGCGGTTCTGTTGCTGTTGAGGTGGCTATGAAGATGGCTGTTCAGGCAAGTATTTCCCGTTCCGGCTCTCACGAGAAAACAAATTTTGTGACTATTCGCAGCGGTTACCATGGTGACACATGGAATGCCATGAGTGTGTGTGACCCTGTCACCGGAATGCATGGTGCCTTCGGTTCAGCGTTGCCTATAAGATTTTTTGTAGAGAGTCCGTCGGTTAAATATGGTGAGGAGTGGAATCCTGAAGCCATGCGTCAACTTGAAGAGACCCTTAAGAATCATCATAAAGAGTTAGCTGCATTGATTCTTGAACCAATTGTTCAGGGAGCCGGGGGGATGAGATTTTATCATCCGCAATATTTGGTAGAGGCAAGAAAGTTGTGCGATAAGTATGGTGTATATCTGATATTTGATGAGATAGCAACAGGATTCTGGCGCACGGGTAGGATGTTTGCGTGGGAACATGCCGGAGTGCACCCAGATATCATGTGTATAGGAAAAGGACTAACTGCAGGGTATATGACCATGAGCGCTGTTCTCACAACAAAAGAGGTAGCGGACACAATTTCACGTGGTGAGGCTGGTGTGCTGATGCATGGACCTACTTTCATGGGTAACCCGCTATCGTGTGCAGTGGCAATTGAATCTCTAAAACAGTTGCGAAGAAAAGATATGTCGCTAATCTTAAATAAATTAGAGCAATCGCTTAAAGAGTTACTGAAGCCGGCTTCACTGATTAAAGGAGTCAAAGAGGTGAGAGTGCTCGGCAGTATTGGAGTTATAGAGATGGAATCACCCGTGAATGTCGGTGAATTTCAGAAGATGTGTGTTGAAAAAGGTATATGGGTTCGTCCTTTCGGCAGAAATGTGTATGTTATGCCCCCTTACATAATAACTGAAGATGAACTCAAACATCTTATTGAAGCAACATTAGAGATAGTGAGATGTATCGCATAGAAAATGAGCTTGTTGAGCTAAAGTTGAAGGGTAATTTCAGAAGGATTCCCGGAGAAAGCATTCAATCTGTGGCTGATTTTTCGAGTAATGATTATCTTGGTATTGGGTCCGACGCGCTTCTTCAAGAAGAATTCCTTAAGTCGCTCTCGAATATTCCATCGTTAACATCAAGTGCTTCAAGGCTTTTAGCTCACAATCAGAAAGAATATAATGAACTTGAATCGTTGCTTGAACACCTATATGGGTCACCGGCTCTTCTTTTTAATAGCGGATATCATGCCAATACCGGATTAATTTCAGCTTTGGGTGATAAGAATACACTTATTGTTGCAGATAAACTCGTTCACGCTAGCATAATCGACGGGTATAAGCTCAGCGAGGCTGATATGGTGAGATTCAGGCACAATGATGTTTCGCATCTTGAAAAAATTTTGAATGCTAAGGCTGCCAATTATTCAAGAGTGCTTATAGTTATTGAAGGAGTTTACAGTATGGATGGTGATTCCGTTCCAATCAGTGATATTGTTGAGTTGAAATCCCGTTTTGATAATGTACTATTATATGTTGATGAGGCACATTCTTTTGGTGTGTGCGGTGAAAATGGGTTAGGATTGGTCGCCGGAACTCATTATGCTGAGAGTGTGGATGTTCTGATGGGTACATTTGGCAAAGCGGCGGCTTCAGTGGGAGCCTTCGCCATAATGAAACCAATACTTAGAGATTATGCAGTAAACCGTGCAAGAAGCTTAATTTTCTCATCAGCTATTCCACCATTTAATTGCGCCTGGACGAAATATGTTGTGGAACGAATTCCTTTGATGAATGATAGACGAGAAAAGTTAAATAAAATTATAGGTGCTTTTGTGGAAAATCTCGATTCTCAAAAGGTGATAATAGAGAAACCGTCACACATAATACCGATTATTGTGGGTGATTCGGCTAAAGCTATTAGGCTATCGTCACTTCTTGCAGAGGAGGGTCTTAAAGTACTGACGATACGAAAACCAACCGTTCCACCTAAAACATAAAGATTGAGAATTAGTTTTTCATCTTCTTTGTA
>JAIDQW010000218.1 GCA_029062075.1 Paramuribaculum sp. | reverse complement strand
GAGTAGTGGATAATACCTCCGGATGTGAGTTCACTGCCATCATCGACAATGGCCATTACCGTATTAGCAGTTTCTCCTTCAACCGAATAATCTAAGGTGTATTTAGACTTGAAGTTCGCAGTTATTATTGCCGGAGCTTCGTTGTCATATATATACTCATTCTTTGTTGACAATACCTTGCCGGATTCATTTGTCCAGTCAACAAAAAAGTCATTTTCTGTATTCGGAGTAGCGATCAAAGTGAGATAGCGCTGCGATGTAACGCTTGTAGTGCTTTCATCCTTGATTTTAACAGTGCCCTTACCGGAATTTGATGAAACTACAGTGACTTCTCGTGGCGTTTGAATGATATAATTAAACACAGCCTCCATGTGAATGTCGGATGCTGCATAATAAAAAGTATATACCGGATCGGTTGAAATAAAGTTATTAGTACCTACCTGTCTCCAACCTTCGAATTTACAACCCATTGCCGGTTCAGCATGAAGTTCAGCAGACCCGTTATATGATATAGACATTGATGTGACTCCAGGAGTATTTATATATGCTTTACCCATAGAGTTGTCTGAAGAAATTACGGTAATTAATTTAGTACCGGCGGCAGCAGCTTCCACCTTGCCGGAAATAGTAATAGGCTCAGTTACCTTATAATTTATCGGATCTGAGGAATGGCTGATTTCTACATTATTGACCAAAACACTTGTCACACGGTAACCATTTGCTGGAGTAAGTTGAATCTTGACGGTATTGTTTTCTGCAATCTTCTGTCCTGAAACAATATCTTTATTATCAGAATCTTTCACACTTACAGTCCCGTTTGCAGGTGATGTAAAAGTAACAGGATAAGAACTTTTGAAATATGCAATAATATCTGCTTCCTCAGAGTCGGAATAGATAAGAATGTCAGAATCGTTAATCCTTACTCCATTCAAAGTCCAGTAATCAAACTCATGATTTTCATTTGTTGGGACAGCTTTCAGTGTAACCGCTTTAGAGGTATAAATCTGCTTTACATTAGGATATTCTTCAGATATTACTGTTCCCTTCTTCTCATCGGCTGATCTGAAATATACTGTTCGTTCAGGTATAGTAGCTTCAAAAGTAACTGAAATAATTACCGGAGAAGAAACAGTGAATTCCAAAACCTCAGATTCAATAGATTGTTTTTCATTATTGATTATCAAAGAGCCTAACCTGAAACCTTGATTTGGGACAGATTTAATTATAATCTTGTCTTTCTCAATAATTTTATCTCCTGAATTAATCGGATTGCCATTAATATATGATACTGCTAGTGTGCCATTTTCAGGATTATTGAAGGTAACAGGATAAGCACTTGTGAAATATGCAATAAACTCAGCGTAAGATTCATCAGAATAGGTGAGAATCGCTCCATCGTTGGTTTTTACTCCATTCTTAGTCCAATAAGCGAATGAATGGTAATCATTAACGGGAGTAGCACGCAGCGTGACAGGATTGTTCGTTTCAATTACATTTACATCGCTATAACCATCTGCTGTTACAATTCCTTTAGTTATATCGGAGGAACTGAACTTAATACTTCGCGTAGGAGCATGAATAGCCGAAAATTCAGCTATAAGACTCGTATTCTGCTTAATCTCAAACGAGTAATTAGTAGTAGCAGAAACCAAAGAATTATCCGATTTCCAGCCTACAAAATTATACCCTTGAGCGGGAACCGCATTGACTGTAACAGGGGTTCCTTCATCAAAACTTGCTGTAAGACCATTTACTCCCGATATTGAAGCAGTTCCGCCTGTTACAGGTGAAGTGCCTATGGAAAGAGAGTATATTTCAGGATTTTTCTCAAACTTAGCAACATAATGAGTCTGTGTTTCCGGTGAAATGGATAATGGGTTCTCACTGCCAATTGCTTCTGCTCCCACTGCCCACTCAACAAAATGCCAACCGTCATTTGGTTCAGCATATAGTGAGTGAGAGCTTCCGGGTGTAATAGATGATGTTTTCGATGCCTTATTGGAATCAATCCACACATTACCACCGTTTTCCGGAGAGGCTGAAACTGAAATGTCAATCTCTTTTTCGCCTTCCCAAATATCGATTATAGAAATATATGTTTCACCATAATTAACCCATACATAACCTGTTATAGTAACCTCTTTCCCAAGATATTCAGCGGGTTCTGATTCATCGGCAAGCTTGACCACATATTTATTGACCATCAAATTCTCATCCGAATTAAGATCCTCTTTCACAGTTCCATGCACTTCCACATATCCCATTCCTTTAGATAATTTTTGATTTGTAAGAACTAAAGGCTCCGGCAATTTGGAAATTTCCTTAGAAATAGTACCGTAAAAATCTTGGGTATTACTAATATCGAATTCCGGTGGATTTAATTTTCTACAGTAACCCGTTAAAGATTTGATTGTATTACCGGGAACAAGTCCTAATGATGTCAGTTTATTGACAGGCGATATATAGGCATAATTATTCCCGTCAAATAATAAAGCATAGGCACTATATCCCACAATTGTAAATTCAGAATTAATTGTAACATCATTACTTTCATCACCTATTGTTAATTCTGAAACTGAATTATAGACGGTTTGGCTAAATATCGGGGCTGTACCGACAAAAAGTAGAAGAGCCATAATAATGGCTCTGGTGGTTAGTTTCATTTTATTTATTTATTAAATCTGCTTTAAAACTCATGTCAAGACCTTTAACTGAATGAGTGAGAGCACCCACTGAAATAAAATCAACTCCACATTCACCATAATCTCTCAATGTCTCAAGTGTAATGCCACCGGATGATTCTATCTCAGTAACACCATTAATAAGCTTGACCGCTTCGCGAGTCCTTTCCGGAGTAAAATTATCCAGCATTATTCTATCGACACCTGCGGCAAGAGCCTCCTTTATTTCATCAGTATTTCTTACTTCAACCTCTATTTTAAGATTGCGTCCTGTTTCTTTGCAATAATTCTTGGCAGCTTCAACGGCTTTAGTTATCCCACCTGCAAAATCCACATGGTTATCCTTGATGAGAATCATGTCATGAAGCCCCATTCTATGGTTTGCGCCTCCACCTGTTTTAACAGCCTCTTTCTCAAGGACTCTCATTCCGGGAGTGGTTTTTCTGGTATCAAGCACCTTTGTTTTCAATCCCTTTAGCTTTTCTTGATATTTGGCAGTTACAGTTGCAATTCCACTCATGCGTTGCATGATGTTCAGCATAGTTCTTTCTGTTTGAAGCAGAGAACGCACAGATCCCTCAACCTCAAAAGCAACATCTCCCGGCTTTACATGACTGCCATCTTCAATAAAGACAGTCATTTTCATTGACGGATCAAATTTTTCAAATACCATTCGGGCTATATTAACCCCACTTAGTATTCCTTCCTCTTTAATCATCAGTTTCTGTTTACCTTTGGCATCAGCCGGAATTGTTGACAATGTAGTCACATCACCATCACCCACATCTTCTGAAAATGCCAGTGATATCAACTCGTTTATGAGTTCATCGTTGCTCTTCATATCTAATTGAATAGGAAATTTTTATTATTTTTGCAAAAATAACCATAATTTTGGTAAATGAAAATTGTTCTGCTCACTGTTGGAAAAACTTCTTCAAAATACTGCAACACAGGTATTGAAATGTATCTTGAACGGCTCAAGCACTATACCTCTGCAGAATTAGTTTATCTTCCCGATCTCAAATCAACATCATCTCTAAGCATTGACCAGCAGAAACAAAAAGAGGGACAGTTAATATTGAATTATTTCACTCAGGGTGACAAAGTAGTGCTCCTGGATGAACGGGGGGACAGCCTTACATCCAGAAAGTTTGCTGATTCGATAGAGCGTGCCGCTTTAGCTGGCGTTAAAAGGGTTGTATATGTTGTTGGAGGAGCTTACGGTTTCTCTCAGGAAGTGTATGAGCGAGCCGATGCAAAGCTTTCATTATCTGCAATGACCTTTCCTCACGATCTTGTCAGGCTCATATTTATTGAACAGCTATATCGTGCTATGACAATTCTCAAAGGTGAGAAATACCATCACGATTGACTATATCTTAATAAAATCAAGCATGATTGAATCAGAGCTCAACCAGTGCCTCTGATTAATTCCGATATAAACGCCATTTTGCCATATTATATCTTTATAGATAAATTTTTTTGCCGCATTTTCAACTGATGCACGGTAATCGGGTCCGAACAAATCTTCACATTTTTCAAGATTCAACCCGTTTGCTGTCCGTAGGGAAGTTATGATGAAATCATTAAATCGCTCAAGATCATTTTCTTCCTCTGTGATATTTATTCCTAATCCTTTTTTTTCAATATATCCCGATAGATTTCCGGGATTATAACTCCTGAGTTTTCCGCTATAGCTATGTGCGCCCGGACCTAATCCTAAATAGGGTGTCATATTCCAATACGATGAGTTATGCTGAGATTGATACCCCGGAATTGCGAAATTGGAAATTTCATAGTGTTCATACCCGGCGCTATAGGTTCTTTCACAGAGAATCTCGTACATAGCGGTAGCAGTTTCATCACTGATTTCAGTAATCTTACCCATTTGTTTCAAAGCTGTGAGCCTTGTTCCAGGTTCATAGGACAGCAAATAGCAAGAAAGGTGCTGGGGATACAATTTGATGATTCGGTCTAAAGACTCTGTCCAGCTCCTGATAGTTTGCAATGGGAGTCCGTATATCAAATCGAGACTAATGTTATAATTATTACTCAGAAGCAAATCTGCCGCAGATATTGCTTCACTAGAGGTATGTCTTCTTCCTATGACTTTTAATTCAGCATCATTTAATGATTGTACTCCCATACTTACTCTATTCACGGTAGTATTATTTTTCATCCATTTTATGAAGTCTGATGTAACATCCTCCGGATTCACTTCTATAGTAACTTCATTAGCTCCGGTCGGTAGCATACGGAATATCCTCTCTAAACTATTCTTACTCAAACAGCTCGGAGTACCTCCACCTAAATAAATAGTGTTTATAGTGCCTTCTAATTCATCAATTCTGGATTTATACTCATTTTCAAGACTTTCGACAAAATCATTTTCATTTCTTAATGGAAGAGAATAAAAGTCACAATAAGCACATTTAGAGTGACAAAATGGAATATGAATATATATACCTGCCATGATACAATCTTATTCTCTACGGCACATTGATTTGAAAGAGCAGAATTTGCAAGAGTTAGAATCGGCAGCCTGATAAAATGGAATCTCCGGATTGAAAATCTCTGCAATAGTGGAATTTAGATGTTCAGTAAACTCATCTAGGTAATCATTGTGATTATCTATGTTTTTATTATTGAATTTTACTTGCTGAGAACCGGCAGATATTATTTTCCTTAAGTTATAGATGAATAATGCAATAGGTGCTGTGCTTTTCCGGTATAAATTATATGTATATGCGTATAGCATTACTTGACCTACCGCTTTTCTTTTATAGTCATGTGATATATGGTCAAAGTATTGAGCCCAATCAGATATAATATTATTGTCATCACCAGTCTTATAGTCAATTATTCGCATCTGTCCATTAGAAATATCTATTCTATCAATCTTCAATTTGAAATTAACAGATAGATTCTCAGTCACTTTCAGGTCAATAGGAATAGATTTCTCAGCTTCAACAAGTGTTAATGGCGCAAATTGGATATCAGCCTTCAAAACCGCCGCAATGGATTCTTTCATAACTTTACCCATTATAAGCGTTTCACCCTCAAGAGGAGTGTGTCTTCGGCTTTCATCAAACTTATTGAATTCTTTATTAATGTTCCAGACAATAAGTTTATCTATAGTTATATCCGTTGACTTAAGAATCCGCTCTAATTCTTCTTTTGGAATAATTCCGCAATGCCGTGAGGCAATATTACAATATATTTCCTGAAGCACATTGTGAACAATTGTGCCATAAGTACCTGCATCCATAAACTCATTCAGATCTTTATCATCACTGAACCCTTCAACATGTTTGAGATAAAATGCCAAAGGGCATGAAATATATGTATTCAGAGCACTTGCTGAAATGAATAGTTTATCTTTGCTGTGACTTTTGAATTTTTCGAGTTTGGCTAATATTTCAGGGTTATTTTTATCTATTTCAATTGATTGGTTGATACTTTCCAGCGGATTAAAAACTCTAAGAGATGATTGAACCCGGTTAGTGTCACCAAACAAATAAATAAGTTGTGTGAGGTATCTTGACATCTCTCCGGTTTTGGTACCCACACTTCTCGCATCATAGATAAGCTTAACCTTTTTAGCTCTGGAGATGAGCCTATAAAAATAGTAAGCAAATATACTCTCCTGAAAATCAGCCGTAGCCATTCCATATCCTTTTCGTAAAGCATCCGGAATGAAAGAACCGCTGTAGTGTTTTCGCGGGAATATACGTTCATTCATTGACAACATAATGATATTGTCAAAGTCCAATGCCCTGGTTTCGAGCACGCCCATCATCTGTAACCCTTTCAGTGGCTCACCAATCATGTTTATTTTTTCACCGGATACTGTTTTTTCTATCATCCGGAAAAATGTTGTCGGCTTGATTTCAGTATCAAACCTCACGCAATACTCTTTTACTGATTCAACCGCATCCTTGTATGCTTTCAGAAATTTGAGATCTGCCGAATTACAATCGTTTTCAATCAATTCAATTATACCCGTAATATAGTCATAAACTGTTTCATTAGAAGAATCAGCCGATAAAAGAGGATAGAAAACAGGGGCGAAAGTAGGTGCGATTTCAGCTATCTGCTCCTGACTCATTCTAAAATGG
>JAIDQW010000217.1 GCA_029062075.1 Paramuribaculum sp. | reverse complement strand
AGGGAGTAGGAGGGAACCACGCCAAGTTCACCGGCACGAGATAAATCGGCTGTTCCCGCTCTTGCATTGCCGAGACGGAAAAATGCAAATCCACGGTTATAATATGCCTCTCCCAACTCCGGTCTTAGTTCAATAGCTTTTGTGAAAGCGTTTATGGCTGAAGTATAGTCTGAATTTTCAAGTAGAAGCACCCCTTTATTATAATGAGCCAAAGCCATATCAGGAGATAAGGAAATAGTTTTGTCAATATCAGCCATAGCTGATTTTTTTACTAATCGTTCTGATTCTACTGATTTAGCTTCTGCGTCTTTTGTCTTTTCTATAGCTGATGCTGCCTGTAGTCCGCGCAATCGTGCTATGGCTCTCATCATATAAGCGAGTGTGAAATCCGGAGTAACTTCTATTGCTTTGGTGAAGTCTGTTACCGCTGCCGGATAATTACGCAAAGTCATGAAATCCATCCCTCTCGCAAAGAAATCAATGGCGCGGGGTGTGTGGGTTGCCAGGTAGGAGTTATAATATTCCACTGATTCAAAATGGCGATTAATCTGCTCGGGATCAGTTAGAACCGGCTCATGATTGGTAACTTGCAATACAAATCTGAGAATGCGTGATTGGTTTATGTCGTCAGCCTCACGGATGTATTCAGAATTGGGTCTGAGTTCCGTTGGAGATGAATAATATGTAACAGCAAACATAGGCTCAATATCTGCAGGAGCAATTCTATCTTGCACTTTACCTCTGATTTGCTTATTATTAAATTCTTGTTCAAGTGTAAGCGGTTCATTTATTGTTATTAGAGCCGTGAAGCGGGCCGCAATATCTTCCTGACGTTCTATATCTGCTTCTGTATCTGAAGCAGAGTTACCGGATTTTTCGACTTTAGTGTCAGAAGGTGTTGTTGATGATAAATATTCGTCAGGATTCTTTTGAACTGTTTCTTTTGCCATTGCTATTGATTTGTCATAATCGGCTTTGTATGACATATCACCCATGTCGTGCTTGACTTGAGACCGTAGGAAATATCCGGCAGCAAGATTGGGATAACGGCGAAGAACTTCGTTGACATCCGACATAGCACCTTTGAAGTCTCGTTTTTCCTTTCTGACTATAGCTCTGTTGTACAGCGTTTTAATATCAGCGCCATGTAGCGAAATTACCTTATCAAGGTCTTTTAATGCCCTGTCAAAGTCTCTAACCTCCATATATAATAATGCGCGGTTAAAAAATGGCACATAGTCTGTTGGAGTAAGCTGGATGGCGTAATCATAATCACTTATTGCTCCATAATAATCATCAAGATTTCTTCTGATAAAAGCCCTGTTAATAAACAATCCCGCATATTTTGGCTGAATTTTTATAGCTTCATCCATTGATGCAAGGGCTGATGCATAATCTTTGTTTTTATTGATATCTACATCAGCTTTTATCAGGTAAGCATTTATTGCGTTCTTATTTAGGTCTATAGCTTTTTGAGCATCTTCAACCGCTCCAATTGAATCACCTGTTTCAAGTTTCAAGCGGGCTCTTCCAATATAACCGTTTTCAAATCGTGGATGAGCTTTGAGTAGTTTGTCGTAAGCATCTCTGGCA
>JAIDQW010000216.1 GCA_029062075.1 Paramuribaculum sp. | reverse complement strand
ACATAAACATTTCAAGAGATTTGATTGTTAGACAATTAAAATCACTTATTTCAAGTGATGTTTTGGGACAGGCAGCTCTATTCGAGGTGAGCAACGAAAGCGATCCGGCAATTTTGAGAGCCATCAAAGAACTTTCAGACGGAAATGCTGTAGCACCTGTTTCGCAATAGTTATGGATGTAAAAGTAGGATGACAAATGAAAAAAGAGGATATCAGAAGGAAAATAAGGGCATCTAAGAGTCTCCTGTCCGATGCTGAAAAGAAATCGGCTGCTAATAAGGTTTTTTCGCAACTTGAAGAGATGGCTGCATTTATGTTGTCGGACAGAATCCTCATGTATCACTCTTTACCCGACGAATTATCAACAGTTGACTTTATTGATAAGTGGAGTGACAGAAAAAGTTTCTTTCTACCGAGAGTTAACGGAGTAGGTCTTGACATTCTGCCTTATGATCGGTCTTCTTTACGTCTTGGAGCTTTTCATATTGAAGAACCTCAGGGAGATGAACTCACATCCATTGATGAAATTGAGATGGTTGTGGTACCGGCTGTAGCTTTTGATCGGTTAGGTAACAGAATTGGCAGAGGTAAAGGATATTACGATAGACTTCTGCAACAGTCCAAGGCACTGAAAGTGGGAATCGGATACGATTTTCAACTTGTAGATGAAATTGAAACAGAACAGCATGACGTGCCGGTTGATATAGTTATTACGGAATCAAAGACATATCTAATTCGCGGAAAATTTAGAAAATAAGAGTGCTTATTTAAAATCATTATAAATAAATAGCCGAATTCCTTTGTGAATACGGCTATTTTTTTCAAATTTGCAGTCAAATTCACATTTTTTGTTTAATGAGGTTAGATGAATTACATTCAGGCGAGGCTGGAATTATTGTCAAGATTTTAGGACACGGTGCTTTTAGAAAACGCATGATAGAAATGGGTTTTGTAAAAGGACACGAAATAAGAGTTCTTCTTCATGCTCCTCTTCGTGACCCTATTAAATATAGTTTGATGGGTTATGAAATATCCTTGAGACGTTCTGAAGCTCACCTTGTGGAAGTTATACCCATTGAAGCGGAATCTTCCGGCTCAACTGAATCAAATTCAGAATATGAAAAACCTCAAAACTCTGAAACTGAATATTCTGCTCGCAGAAAGACCATTAATGTGGCACTTGTTGGTAACCCTAACTGTGGCAAAACATCACTCTTCAATATAGCTTCAGGTGCACGTGAGCATGTAGGAAACTATAGCGGAGTTACGGTTGATGCAAAAGAAGGTAAGTTCAATTACAAGGGTTATACTTTTAATATTGTGGATCTCCCGGGCACTTATTCGCTTTCGTCATACTCACCGGAAGAGAGATATGTCAGGAAATACCTCAGGGATGAAACTCCCGATGTAATTATCAATGTTGTTGTGGCTTCAAACCTTGAGAGGAATCTATATCTGACAACAGAGCTTATCGACATGGACAGAAGCATGGTGATTGCGCTTAATATGTTTGATGAACTAAAAAAGAGGGGAGATACTCTTGATTATAAACTTCTTGGCGAAATGATTGGTGTTCCTGTAGTGCCAACAGTGTCTAAGACAGGAGCCGGTATAAATATCCTTTTTGATACTGTCATCAATGTTTTTGAAGGTAAGGAGGATGCTGTTCGTCACATTCATGTACCACTTGGTAGTGATGTGGAAAAAAGTGTAACTGTAATTAAGGATGAAATCAAGAAGGATGATCATATAGGACGCCATTTTTCTCCAAGATACCTTGCCATTAAACTTATCGAGCAGGATAAGGAGGTGGAAGACGAGGTTAAAAGACTTCCGGATGGTGAATCTATAATCAAATTGCGTGACAATGAACTGCAACGCATAGAAAAAGTTTGCGCTGATGATGTGTCATCATTGATAGCTGGAGAAAAATATGGATTTATAGCGGGAGCTCTTGCTGAAACCTTTGTTAAGAGTGGAAAAGAAACTAATGATTCAACAAGAATTATTGATACATTCGTAACAAACAAGCTCTTCGGATTTCCCATCTTTATTCTCATAATGTTCGTTATTTTCTGGGCAACGTTTGAGATAGGTTCCTATCCGATGGAGTGGATAGAGAATCTTGTTGGATGGATAGCCGGATTGGTACAGACTGTAATGCCGGAAGGACCGCTGAAAGACCTTATCGCCGATGGTATAATAGGTGGTGTTGGAGGTGTCATAGTCTTCTTGCCGAATATTCTTATCCTCTATTTCTGCATATCATTCATGGAGGACTCAGGATATATGGCGCGAGCTGCTTTTATTATGGATAAACTGATGCACCGCATAGGGCTTCACGGAAAATCGTTTATACCTTTGGTTATGGGATTCGGTTGTAATGTTCCCGCCATAATGTCAAGTCGCGCTATAGAGAGCCGCTCAAGTAGAATAATCACTATTCTTATTAACCCGTTCATGTCCTGTTCGGCAAGACTACCTATTTATGTTCTGCTTGTTGGAACCTTTTTTGAAAAACATGCTGCACTGGTATTCTTGGGACTATACCTTTTGGGGATAGTAGTGGCGATGATTACTGCAAGGATTCTCCGAAGTTGCTTGTTCAAAGCCGACGAAACACCATTTGTCATGGAGTTGACTCCTTATCGCATTCCGACTCTCAAAGCATCATTGAGACACATGTGGGGAAAAGGTGAGCAGTACCTGAAAAAGATGGGTGGAGTTATTCTCGTTGCGAGTATTATTGTATGGGCACTTGACTATTTCCCTATGCACAACGAGGATTCAACTGCCGTAAATCCGCTTAGTGAATCTGAAAGAATTTATTCCGATGACTCTGAGATTGATTTTAACTCTGATTCATATCTTGAAATGGCAGGTAAATT
The DNA here is from genome assembly GCA_029062075.1 of Paramuribaculum sp. Classification (GTDB taxonomy): domain Bacteria; phylum Bacteroidota; class Bacteroidia; order Bacteroidales; family Muribaculaceae; genus Paramuribaculum. Next base: position 2,848 of record JAIDQW010000216.1, on the reverse strand, counting down.
TGTTAATCCCGTTATGGAGCCTATAGGTTTTCACTGGAGGGCTTCTGTTGCGGCATTGGCAGGTGTACCTGCTAAGGAAATTGTGGTTTCTACGCTTGGAGTGCTTTACACAGGAAATTCTGAAGTAGAAGATAGCTCGCTGGCGGCAAGACTTACATCTCCCAGTCCTGTTACAGGTCAGCCGGACTTCACAGCTGCCGCTGCATTAAGTTTTATGATATTCATTCTGCTGTACTGTCCTTGCACAGCTACAGTCATAGCAATTGTCAGGGAAACAGGTAGTTGGAAATACGGCTTATTCTCTGTTGTATATAACACTGCGGTAGCGTGGATTGTATCTTTTGCCGCTTACAGAATAATGCTTTTGGTTTAATAGTTACTATCGGAGTTCTACCACAGTTATTCCTGCACCTCCGAATTGCACATGCTCATCTCTGTAAGATCTGACATCTGAAACAGTATCAAGATATTGCCTTATAGCTTCTCTAAGAGCTCCGGTACCGGTACCGTGGAGAATTCTCACTCTTCCGGATGAAAATTGCACTGCATCATCTATAAAGTAAGTTACAGCTTGAATTGCTTCATCCACTCTCATACCGCGAACATCTATTTCTGTACTGAAATTCAACTGACGCTCTCTGCTTGAATCTGTTGTAGCTGAGCTTACGAATGTCAAGGCGCTATTTGAACTGTTCGGTCTTGCATCGGTTCGTTTTAACCGGTCTGTTTTAACTGTGGTTTTCATTACCCCGAAAGCAACAGTGGCATTATTCCCGTTTATTTCAAGAATTTCTCCTACAGTTCCTTTGCCGTCAAGCTTTACTATATCTCCAACTTTAAGAGGCAACTCCATTTCACTGCTTCTTGCCGTTTTGACCGGTTTCTTTTTCTTTGGAGCTTTCTTGAGCAGAGGGTGAGATTCATCTTTGATATTAGATAGACTGTCCTTATACACGGCAAGTTTGCGCCGCGCCTCCATAGTTTTCTGTTTTTCAGCCTGCGCAGTTTTTATCTCTCGGATAGTTCGTTCAACCGATGCGTTGCTTGAAGAAATTATTTTATTAGCTTCCTCCTTTGCCTGTTCAATAATTTCTCTACGCTTCAAGCGGAGCCCTTCCGCATCTTCCTCATAGCGTTCTATCACCTCATTGAGTTTCTTCTCCTTACGCTTGATTTCAGTGCGCTTATTTTCCCAATATTTTCTGTCTCGGGCTATATCAAGAAGATATTTGTCAAGGTTGATATAATCACTGCCTACAATGCTTTCCGCTTCTTCGATTATATCATTCGGCAAGCCGGTCTTACGGGCTATTTCTACCGCAAATGAACTCCCCGGGTTACCTATTGAAAGCTTGAAAAGTGGTTGCATAAGATGCCGGTCATAAAGCATTGAGCCGTTAACCAGTCCATCTGTATCTTCTGCAAACTGTTTAAGATTCTGGTAATGAGTGGTTATAACTCCCCACATCTGAGCATCTGCAAATTTGTGAAGAACTGCTTGGGCAATTGCTCCCCCAATCTGAGGCTCTGTACCTGAGCCAAACTCATCAATTAGTACAAGCGAAGTCGGTCTGCCCCATCCAACAAACAGTTTCATGTTTCGCAGGTGTGAGCTATAGGTACTCAAGTCATCCTCTATAGACTGGTTGTCACCGATATCCACAAAAATATCATTGAAAATTCCAAAATGGGAGTTTTCATATACCGGTGGCAACATTCCGCATTGAGCCATATATTGTACAATACCAACAGTTTTAAGACAAACTGATTTGCCTCCGGCATTAGGACCTGAAATAATAAGAATCCTTTTTGCTTCAGACAGATGAATATCAAGAGGTACGATTTCCCTTCCTTGAGATTTCAGCGATTTCAGAAGAACCGGATGAACGGCATGATACCATTCAAGCTCTGTTTTCTTAGATAAATGAGGTAAAGTACCACCGGAATCTCTTGCATACAAGGCTTTTGCCTTAATAAAATCCAGATGATCAAGTATATCAATAGATTTTAGAATTTGTGGTAGGAAAGGACGTAATTTATTTGACAACTCGGTCAGAATACGCAATATTTCTCTTTTTTCCTCGAGTTGGAGTTCGCGGATTCTGTTGTTAGCTTCCACAACCTCAGCAGGTTCTATATAAATAGTTTTTCCTGAGGCACTTTCATCATGAACAATTCCAGGTAATCTTCTCTTGTTCATTGGTGCTACCGGAAGCACAAGTCGCCCGTCACGCATTGCCGGTGATGCATCAGCTTCAAGAATACCTTCGGCCACGGCTCTGGTCATTACTCTTCGCATTGCCGAGTTTACAGTACCGCTCATAGAGGAAATAGACCTGCGGATATCACTCAGTTCATTTGAAGCGTTATCCTTAACATTGCCGAAACGGTCAAGAATCCTGTCTATTTCTCGTCTGCAACTTTCAAATGTCTCAATACTGGAAGCAATAGAGTCAAGCTCAGGCAATCGTGAAACACCCTCTTCATTTTTAAGAGATCTGAAAAAGCGAGATGTATCTTCAATACATTCAAGAGCTTTTGCAACTGTTAGCATATCGGCAGGTGAGCAGCTGCTTCCAGGCACTTTAAGTGATTTTACAACCTTTGACGCATCTCCGCAATTGTTCGCAGGCAAAGCTTCCTCACCGGTAGCAATCTCTGTCATTTCATAGACCGCAGTCAATGCGCTTTTAACAGTATTGAAATCTGTTGAAAATGACTTCTCTGCTACTCTTGCGGCAGCTCCGGACGTGGTGCATAGCTTTGCAACTGACTCTCTTACTTTGTCAAAGCCTATCTTGTATTCAAAAGATTCAGGATATATCATCTGTCTCTAGTACACATCTCG
>JAIDQW010000215.1 GCA_029062075.1 Paramuribaculum sp. | reverse complement strand
TGCCCGGGGTGTCATAATCCCGAATCTTCGGATTTTATTGCCGGGAGAGAAATTGATATTTCTACCCTAATGCATCTTATAATTTCCAATGATATGGATGTAAGTTTAAGTGGAGGCGACCCGGTGTATCAGATCAATGAAATAATTCCCCTTTGCAAAAGAATCAGAAATATTGGGAAAACGATTTGGTTATATACAGGATTTACCTTTGAAGAGTTGTGGAAACTTGACAGAGGAAAAGAACTTTTAGAAAATATTGATGTGGTTGTGGAAGGACCATTCATTGAACCTCTCCGGAACACAGAATTACTTTTCAGAGGTTCATCAAATCAACGGCTGATTATATCTTCCGGCTCAACGCCTGACAATATAAAATTATGGGAATCAGATTTCTGAATCTGACTCCCATAATTCTTATTTCCCAAAAAATTAGTATTGTAGGTAAATAAACGGTACTATCTCACTGCTCCTCACCTGAATAATTAACAATATAATAATTGCTAGAACGATTGCCTGAATCACAAGAGGCATAGCTGAAAATGCTCCTTTGAATTTTTGCGTCCATTTTTCAGGGGCAAAGTGCATAATGTATGCGCCTACTATAGCTATCACTATCATCAGATACCCTTCTAAAAACTGCGGTGCAACGGACAAATGAAAGTTATGAACAATCTGGTTTGCCATGTCGCGAACCGTTTCAAGAGATCTTGCCCTGAAGAATACGAAGCTGATAGCTATAAGATTAAAAGTAATAAAGATATTGAAAGCCACTCGCCATCTGGATTTTTCTTTTTTAATCTGCTCCGATTTATCTTCATTTTTTTTACCGAATAAACTTTTCAATTCCTTATGTCCGATAAGGAACACACCCTGAAGTCCGCCCCAAATTAGATACATCCATGATGCTCCATGCCAAAGTCCGCCTATTAGCATGGTATTCATCTGATTCATATTACGGCGGGTTTTAGAGCATCTGTTTCCTCCCATAGGAATGTAAACGTAATCTCTGAGCCATGTTGATAACGAAATATGCCATCTCCGCCAAAACTCCGTTGGACTCTGAGACTTGAATGGCGAGCGGAAATTATCAAGGCACCGATAGCAAAGAAGAAGAGCAATACCAATTGCCCTATCGCGATAGCTGGCT
>JAIDQW010000214.1 GCA_029062075.1 Paramuribaculum sp. | reverse complement strand
GAACGCACACAGCAGGATGACTCGCATCAGAAAGCTTCATAATAACGTCGGTGGTAGATATCGTAGAGAAGATTTCAATCAGATACGGAGCTCCGAAACCAATCATGAGTTCATTGCCGGTATAGCTGCAAGGCACAGACTCCCAGCCGCTGGTGCCATAGCTATTGTCCCTCGCTCTAAGAGTGAGAGTGTCCGGTGTAAGCTTAAACTTGATGAGCCCGTTGCCACAATCGCCGAACACACCAACTCTACGCACAGCGGTGAGGAAAGAAAGGCGGTCAACAGTAAGAGAGTATGGGTTGTTTTCCGGAATAACCCTATCGTAAGGAGGGAAAGCACCTTTAATCTGGCGGCAGTCGAAAGTGAAAGACGGAGAGTTGAATTTAACGCTCTTTTCAGAGATAGTTATTTCAACTTCATCCTCCTTGCCAAATACATTTTTAATGACAGTAGCCGGTTTCAGCGGTAGAATGAAAGAGCACTCAGCCCCCGGCTTGATAAGCGAATTGGTGTATTTAACCAGTTTTCTGGTATCTGTAGCAACAAAAATTATTTTGTCAGGCTTAACATCCCAAAGAATTCCCATCATCTGAGGACGTAACTCATCAGTACCCACCGCAAAAAGAGTATTTTCAATACCCTTCATTACCAGATCGACAGGCATTGTGAACGAAATAGTCTCACCCTCCTCAGCATCAGAAGTAGAAGGATATTCCACCCCGGTTATAGCAACAGTGTTGTACAGACCGTTAGGATATGAAATTTTCACCTCAAGATTATCATCATCAATTTCAAAAGTGATACCCTGATCAGGCATCTCCTTCAAAAGATCCACAATTCTTCTGGCATCAAGGCAAAACGAGCCACCCCCCTCAGCCCCCGTAACAGGCAGGCGACCAACAAGGCTGTTCTCCATGTCAGAAGCCTTGACAGTAAGGATGTCACCCTCAAGAGTGAACAGAAAATTGTTGAGAATAGTCAGCGCATTCTTAGAATTGATTACTTTGCTAACAGCCGAAACATAGCTGTGGAGAGTTTTGCTGGGTACATTAAATTTCATATCGTGAATTCTTTGTATTTTACTAAAAGGCAAAAGTATGAAAAAAAAGAGATAATCTCAAAAACCAGTAAAAAAAATGAGATTAATGT
>JAIDQW010000213.1 GCA_029062075.1 Paramuribaculum sp. | reverse complement strand
TCACAAATAGCAGTTTTAGCATCTTCGTTTTCACGCTCTTTCTTCTTGCGCTCTTCAAAATAAGCCTGATAACGTTTGTTGACCTCCGCGCTGGCATCTTTGAAAGTAGCCCATATTTCCTCTCGCACATCCTTAGCCACAGGCCCTATCTCACGCCATTTGTCGTGAAGTTCCTGCAAGCGGCGGAAAGCAGTGATAACATCCGGTTCGTCAACCAGTTTCTTAGCCTCGTCTATCAGCAGTTGCTTTTCTCCGAGATTCTTTTTGAAATCATAGTCGCGCAACTCTTTGTTTACCTTGAGCTCATCATAGAAGCGCTCAACGGTTTCCTGATAGTTCTTCCAGATAACGGTTGTGTGCTGTGGCGGCACTTCTCCGGTTTCCTTAAATTCTGTCTGGAGCTCCTTGACGCGCGGGAAATGACGGTTTACATTGTCGGTGTCCTCGCTTAGTCGGGCAATCTCCTCAATAATAGCTTTTTTCTGTTCGAGATTACGAAGTTGTTCAGCCTCTATCCGTGCTCTTTGTTCAGCTTTTTTATCTTTAACTTCGGCAAGTGCAGTCTTGAATTGTGTTTCAGTCTCGTCTTCGTCTGCAACAAAATCCTCCGGAGCATTCCCTTCTTCAATAAAGGCAGCCCTCGCCTTTTTTACCTCCTCGTTGTGTAGAATATAGAATTGCTGCTTGATAGCCGCCACCTCATCAGCGGTAATATCCTGCTCAGAATTGATAAGAGCAGTTAGCCTCTCAAGGAGACTCTCTTTGGTGGTGTTCTCCTCTTTCACGGTAGTCTGAGTGTTTTCTGCGGAAGCTGAAATCTCAGTGTCAGTGGGTTTTAGCACTTCAGCGCTATCAAGCATGTCCATAATATAAAATATTAAGTGGGTAACGATTGGGCGATGACATCAAGTGTCATCGGAAAGCCAAAGGTAAACAAAAAAATTAAACACGCCTTATTTTTTTAGAAAAATGTGCATATTGCTGTTTTTTGTGTAGTCTCTCCGAAGCCAATATACTATTTTTTGTACCTTTGCATTATCAATCAACAAAAGTTTTTTATATATGAGTTCATCAACTCTTCCCACAATTGGCATGTGTAGCGATCATGCCGGATATGAATTAAAGAATAAAATAAAGGAAATACTTGCCGAACAAGGCTATAAGGTAATTGATTTCGGTACTGACAGCGAGGCGTCCTGCGACTATCCCGACTATGCCCATCCATGCGCCAAGGCAGTGGAGAGCGGGGAATGTACTCTCGGAATAGCTATGTGCGGTACCGGTAACGGTATTTCCATGACTCTTAACAAGCATCAGGGTATCCGCGCTGCGCTGTGCTGGGCACCTGAGCTCGCCAAGCTTGCCAAAGAGCATAATAATGCCAACATCCTTGTGCTTCCCGCAAGATTTATAGATACTGATTCAGCACTCAAAACAGTTGAAACATTCCTCACAACACCATTTGAGGGCGGACGTCATGAGCGTCGTATCGCCAAAATTCCTGTCTGATTTTTATTTGCTTAAATAACTAACGGAGCCACTCACTTTTTATAAGGGAGTGGCTTTAATGCTTATATATCATCGGTAGTGAATCGTCAAATAATTGTACAGATTACTCAAAAGTGAGAATTATTTTGGTGAAACGGTGATAATGCTTTACATTTGTAGCTAATTTGCTTAATTTGATTTATAATTATAATCTCATTGACTATTATGAGTGACAGACTATATATTTTTGATACGACTCTTCGAGATGGTGAGCAGGTGCCCGGATGTCAGCTGAACACTGTAGAGAAAATTGAAGTAGCCAAAACTCTTGAAGAGCTTGGCGTGGATGTGATTGAAGCCGGTTTCCCGGTGTCCAGCCCCGGCGATTTCAATTCTGTCGTAGAAATAAGCAAAGCGGTGACATGGCCGACTATATGTGCTCTTACCCGTGCGGTAGAGAACGATATTAGGGTGGCAGCCGATGCGCTTCAATATGCAAAGCACAAGAGGATTCACACCGGCATAGGTACTTCCGACTACCATATCAAATATAAATTCAACAGTACTCGTGAGGAGATAATTGAAAGGGCTATCGGCTGTGTGAAATATGCGAAGAAATTTGTTGAAGATGTTCAGTTTTACGCCGAAGATGCCGGTCGCACTGATAATGAGTATCTTGCCCGTGTTATCCAGGCTGTGGTAAATGCAGGCGCAACTGTTGTGAATATCCCCGACACAACCGGCTATTGCCTCCCTGCGGAGTTTGAAGCAAAAATCCGTTATCTTATGGAGCATGTTGATGGAATTCATAAGGTTACAATTGCCACCCACTGCCATAATGACCTCGGAATGGCTACAGCCAATACCGTAGCCGGAATAATGGGTGGAGCCCGTCAGGCTGAGGTAACAATAAACGGTATAGGTGAACGGGCCGGTAACACTTCGCTCGAAGAGGTGGTAATGGTGATGCGTTCACATAAGGAACTCGGTATAGACACTAATATTAATACAACCAAAATAAGTGCGGCAAGCCGTATGGTGAGCAGTCTCATGAACATGCCGGTTCAGCCGAACAAGGCTATTGTCGGAAGAAACGCATTCGCTCACTCAAGCGGCATTCATCAGGATGGGGTGCTTAAAAATCGCGAAAGCTACGAAATCATTGATCCGAAAGATGTTGGAATCGATGAAAACTCCATTGTGCTGACTGCCCGTAGCGGGAGGGCTGCACTTAAGCACAGAATGCATGTGCTTGGTGTTGACCTTGATAAAGACGCCCTTGACAAGGCATACGAAGCATTCCTAAAACTTGCTGACCGTAAGAAAGAGGTCAATGATGATGATGTGCTGATGCTTGCGGGTAAGCACACTGCGGCCTCAAGGAGAATAAAACTTGACTTCCTACAGGTAACATCCGGGGTGGGCATTCATTCGGTGGCAAGTATCGGGCTTGATATCGCCGGTGAAAAATTCGAAGCTTGTGCAAGCGGTAACGGACCTGTTGATGCTGCAATTTCAGCAATCAAGAATATCATTCATAGAAACATGCTTGTTAAAGAATTCCTTATCCAGGCTATCAACAAAGGCTCAAATGATATAGGTAAAGTTCACATGACAGTGGAATATGACGGACAGCACTATTATGGCTTCTCCGCAAATACAGATATTGTTGCTGCGAGTGCGGAGGCATTTATTGATGCGATTAACAAGTTTGTGAGATAACTATTATGGGAAAGACTCTGTTTGATAAAATTTGGGATGCGCATACGGTTACTGATATACCGGATGGACCTACACAATTGTATATAGACAGGCACTATTGCCATGAAGTCACGAGCCCGCAGGCGTTTGACGGACTGAGAAGTAGAGGGCTCAAAGTGTTCCGTCCGGAACGGACCGTTTGTTCGCCTGACCATAATATTCCTACAATAAATCAGGATAAGCCAATAACTGATCCGGTTTCACGCAATCAGGTTGCAACTCTTGAAAAAAATGCGGCTGAATTCGGTCTGGAAATATTCGGAGTTGGGCATCCGAGAAATGGAATCATTCATGTTATGGGACCGGAGAACGGACTTACTCTTCCCGGTTCTACAATTGTTTGCGGTGACAGCCACACCTCCACTCACGGAGCTTTCGGAGCTATAGCTTTCGGAATTGGAACATCTGAAGTTGAAATGGTGCTTGCTACGCAATGCATTCTCCAGCCAAGACCTAAAACAATGCGTATAACAGTGAATGGTACTCTCAACAAAGGGGTAACTGCCAAGGATATAGC
>JAIDQW010000212.1 GCA_029062075.1 Paramuribaculum sp. | reverse complement strand
GCTCGAGGATGGCAATGTAAATTGTACTACTCCGGCTAAAACCGGTACTGAAAACACCGGCTGGGATGCAACCGCATCAGTCTGGACATTTGAAGTTATTGATCCTGCTCAACCAATTAAGTTTAAAAACAAATCAGCAGTAACGGGAAATCAACTTCCAATTGAGGCAATTTACATTGAATGGGAACCGGCTAAAGAGGCACCTGCACCGGAAATGCCTGAGGTTTCGCTCAGAAAAGATCATGAATACTATACATATAATTGGGTAGATGAAAATACCATTGAAGCCTCCTTAGCACCTGGCAATTTTAGCAGTGGTAATATTGTTTACGCAAAACAAATCCTCGTAGAAAGAGCGCCTAAATACTCTGAGTCCGTCTATTACTCATTTAATGATGAACCAACTAAACCTAATACTACTGCCGACCTCACTACTGAGAATGGTTGGACTAAATTTACAGGATTAGGGGATAACAATTCCTCCGGCCTACCTCTTGCAAGCATCTGGCCTGCTGGTCCGAAAGTAGAACCCACCGATAAAAAGATAACGTTTATCGCAGCCCATGAAGGTACAAAAATGGTTAGTGATATTAAAACCATTACTCTAAGAATCAAACCCATCAGTGCGCCTAAAGTTGACATTGAAAAAACTAAAGCTGCTAACCCTGAGGGCACGATTACTTTTGATGAAGAAAAGAATACCATATATTATACTTGCAATAACCCTATTATTTGCTTAGATCTTGAAAAAAGTTGGACATTACCAACCGGTGCTGCAATTAATGGTATTAGTTACTTCTATACAACCGATGGCACCGATCCTAAATATACAACGAGCGGCACTGTTAACGCAGATACTAAGACCACTACAAAAAAATATGATGTTGGAAACACTATTCAAATCCAGGACTATTTTGAGGGAGGGCTTGAACCTGCACCTGGCACATATCATCAGATCAAAGCGGTAGCTGCCTTCAAAGGAACCAATGTCAACTATTGGGAGAAAAGCAACGTTCTTTACTACGATGAAAATAACCTTGATCCGACTATCATACACATTGTACGTGGAGGAGCTTCTGGTGCCACAAAAACCTTTGCTGCTCCAACTGTTACACTCAATGGCAACACCACAAATCTTGCAGGTAATGTTAAAGGATATTTAAAGACTCCGACCTTCAATGCTACAATTACCACTGTGGAGGGCATAAAAGAAGAAGAGCATGGTGAAATTCAATATCAGCTTTTGGATTTTGACACAAACGAAACCTCTGAGTGGACTAAATTCACCGAAGGCGGTTCTATAATTCCTGAAAAATTCAACGGCCGCGTAGTTTTCCGAGAATATAAGGAAGACTATGATTATATCCCCGTCCAATTTGATTTAAATTATATCTCTACCTACCCCATCGACAATCTCAAGTATGATTACCTCCTCGGTCTTGATGACGCGGCTACCGCTATCACTATGACTGAGCCGGTGAGAGTTATCGGTTCGTTTAAGCTCATCGATGACAACGAAAATCCTAATGATAACGTTTATCTCCTCTTCGTTGCCGACAAGGATGGCAATGTGCTCCGCGCTCACGTCGAGAGCAACAATGGAAATCCGTTTGAATCCGCTTACAATAATTACCAGCTGATAGACGGTCTCACCGGTGTGCTCCGCAAAAACAAGGAGATGCCCGAGCTATACGTCAATAGCCCCTCGCTCGACTACTCCGCTTTCATCAGCGCCCCCTACGATGCTCCTGAAACTTTTGCCACCTACGTGCCTGACTTCGTTCAGAGAGTTCCGGTGATTTCCGACTACTCAAAACTCATGTACTTCGGTCCGCTACGCTGGGATGCTGAAGCCAAGACTCTTACTGACAATGAAGATAATTCAGTAAAACTCTATCAGCGTATCGAAACAGGCAAAACTGTTGAAGCCTTCGAAAATGAACTCGAAGATGGTGAGCAGTACCGCATCGCCGGCTATGTAGGTTACGCCGACGGTGCTCCCGTCATTCTGCCGCGCGCATACGTTGGCGCTCCGCTGCTCCGCGCGCCCAACCCCATCAATCCCGATGCTGCGCCCGGTGAACTGATCGAGATGAACGTTATCAGCAGCGAGCTTGAACTCACCGCTAAGAACACCGGTGTGTCAGAAGGTACTGTACTCGAGTACTTCCTCTGCGATGACACCGAGGCTGTGGGCGAGAACGACACTCGTTGGAAAGATGCTGAATCTATCGATCCGAATAAGAATGAGTCTGTCACTATTACCTCTGACGATCTCGCTGACGGCGGTTGCACTATCGCTGCACGCATGATGAACGGCACCATGCCTTCAGGTGTTGTGACTGTTCGCTTCAACAAGATTGCCGACGAGAAGATCACTAAGGTTGAATCTATCGCGGAATTCAAGACCGAGGCTAACAAAATTGACAATCTCCCGGCTCTTAATGATGCTATTGACGATAAAACCCACTCATTCTTCCAGTACACCGGATATGCCCGTGTAAGAGAGATTACTCCCAACTACATCTATATCCGCACTACCGACAAGGATGGTAACCTTCTTGACGACGTTGATACAAATGACGCTGTTGACCTCACCGATGAAGCCAAGCAGAACCGCAGCGACAACTCAATCCTTATCTACAATGAGGACGGTTGGGAATTCGATGTGGTTTCAGTTGACACAGAAGGTAATCCTATTGTAGGCTCAAGAACTGCTCTACAGGTGGGTGACATTATCACCAACTTCGCTCTTATCCCCACTCAGTCAGGCTTCGGTAACCTCGTTGCCAACGCTACCGATTTCACCCGCACTTTCCGCAGACTGGACGGTGTGACCGTTGAATCAGGCACTGTTAAGCCTATTGAGCTGAACGCTCAGGACAATAGCGTTTACCGCTTCTCTGAGGAGGACCGTATGCTCCGCTATTCTATCAAGAATGTGACCGTGAGCCGCTCTGAAATCGCTACTCTTGCCGCTCCCGGCGATGTTGCAGGTTCAAGCACATCTTACCTCTACACCCTCAATATTCCCGGCAGCCCGGTTCTCAACAATGGCGACGTATTCGACGCTAACCCTGACTGGGATGTCATGTGGAGCGAAAGCGCTCTGTTCAACCTCGAAGGTGTCGTGATGCTCGCCGACGGCGATAAAGCTGAAGATGAGGATGGAAGATACATGCTCGCTGTGAAGCCCGAGAGCATCGAGTTCAGCAATGTTGAAACTCCCCGCGCTCCCCGCATCACACTCACCGGTACCGGTGCTAAGGACGGCAACTTCCTCACCGAAGCTACCGTTACTCTTGAGTCAAGCACTGCCGCAACAAGCGAAGCCGCCGACATCTACTACACAACCGACGGCACTGATCCCCGCCTCAGCTCTGCTTCACGTAAGAAATACACCGCACCCTTCACTATCAAGGCTAACACCGTTATCAAGGCGTATGTGCGCTCTAACGGTACTCCTAACTCTGAGGTTGCCGATACCTTGTTCACCCGCACCGCTGTGGATACAAGATATATCGTGAACTTCGTTAACGGTGCTGTTGAGGGTACTCCTTACCACATCACCGCTACCGCTAAGGTTGTTGCTACAGGCGGTGAATACGCTTTCGTTCGCGGCACTCAGGGACACTATCTCCCAATCCACTTCGAGGATAAGACCAAAATCCCCGCTAAGGGTCAGTATATCAACGATTTCGTTGCCGAGCCTCACATGGTAGGTAACATTGTTCGCGGCGCCCACGTGCACGGTGACTACATCGACCTCTTCAAAGGTTCGATAGCCAAGCCGTCAAATATCGACGAAATCACCGCAGAGCCGGACGTTGTTGACAATATTACCGCTGCTAACGCACGCCGTTATGTTAAGATTCTTGGCGTTAAACTTGTAGGTGAAAACTTCAACTCAGAAGGTGATGACCTCGCTACACACGACACTCAGTGGAAGCTCACTACCAAGAAGGGTGAAGGTGACGACATCCGCGTTGACCACAACATTCTCGAACCCCAGTTTGACTGGAACGAAGGCGACAAAACAAAGGCAGCTTACTACAATGTTACCGGATTCGCTATGATCGGTGATGACGGAGAAATAGAACTCTGGCCTACCGAAGTGGAGAAAGTCAAGACTTCTGTAAGGGTAACTGCTTCATTCACCGGCGGCGGTCTTGACAAGCAGCCCGTTATCGATGCTGACAACGCTTACACCGTCAACTTCAAGAAGCACGTCACCGTAAGACTCAACGCCGTTGGAGGTGCTACCATCTACTACTACGTTTCCGATACCGATGACGCTGCAAACAATCCTGCGGCTAACGCTAAGTGGAATGTGTATGCACAGCCCTTCACTATCGCACGAAACTGCTACATCCACGC
>JAIDQW010000211.1 GCA_029062075.1 Paramuribaculum sp. | reverse complement strand
GCGTAGAAACTATTGCGAGATGCACAAATGCCTTTATTGCCGCATAGGTCACCGCAAGCTGTCGTACCAAGCACGCCGTAACGACTGATAATCAGAGATTCTTGAAATTGTAGCCCAGACTTATAGCCGCAACGCGCTGACGTTTTGCGCCGTAATCGCTCTTGGCTATATCACACAGCTTCCAGGTGTAGTACGCACCTATGTATATCCTGCCGAAGCTGAAACCGAGACCGCTTCTAAGCCCGAGGTCAACACCATAATCACCGTATAGCGGACGGGAGGTGGTGCTGTCAAAAATCTTTGTGGGGTGATCGGGCTTGAACCATGTTTTGAGACGGAAATCAAATTCCGGACCGGTATAGATGTAAAATTTCCAGAACCTGTCTATCCGCTTGCTCCAGCCCAAAGCTATGGGCACCCTGATACCGACTGTTTTCAGGGTTGCTTCGGTTATACCCTCATTGACAACCTGCTCCGAGAGAGTGCCTGCTGTCTTGAGACTGTTGAAATAGAGTTCGAACTGCGGCTCAAGGTAAAATCCACGGGGCATGGGACCATGAAACAATCCAGACACCGCCGCATCGAAGCCGGAGGCACGGGTTGACAATTCAGTGCGCGCATACCTTATATTATAAGGGTAGGAGTATCCTCCCCCGACGCGAATACCGAAGTGGGGGCGTCTCACACCGGTGTTATACATATCATAAAACAGGTGTGCGTGCACATTCCCTGCAAAACAGAGTAGGACAGCAGCTATTATAGTGAGTCGTTTCATCTTACCTCCTGTACGTTAGAGTCACAAAGGTACGCCAATTTTTCATAAAAAGAGTGTACTCCTATCAAAAAATATCGCGCATAGCCGATTTATTACTATTTTTGCACTCTTAAACAACAGAATTTTAACCGAAATGTCAATAGACGATATCATTGCACACGGAGTGGCGAAAGCTGTGAAAGAGCTTTACGGCATTGATGCCGACCCGGCTTCGATCACTCCGCAAACCACAAAAAAAGAATTTGAGGGAAACCTCACCGTAATGGTTTTTCCATGGGTAAAGGCTGCACGAAAGGCACCGGAGGCTGTGGGAAAAGAGATTGGTGACTGGCTGACAGAAAATGAGCCCGCCGTTGCGTCATATAATGTAATCAAAGGTTTTCTAAATATCACCATAGAGCCTGCTTTCTGGTCCACTGTGCTCGAGCACATATCTCAGCAGAAAGACTACGGAATCACCCCGGAAACTCCGGAGTCTCCACTTGTGATGGTAGAATACTCGTCGCCCAACACCAACAAGCCCCTGCATCTGGGACACGTCCGCAACATTCTGCTCGGAAACAGCCTCTGCCGAATCCTTGCAGCCTGCGGCAACAAGGTTGTGCGCACTAATATTGTCAACGACCGCGGCATACACATCTGCAAGTCAATGCTCGCATGGAAAAAGTGGGGCAACGGAGCCACACCGGAATCAACCGGCAAGAAGGGCGACCACCTCATCGGCGACTTCTATGTGCTCTTCGACAAGCACTTTAAGGAAGAGGTGAAAGAGCTTGAAGCTCAGGGTATGACCAAAGAGGAGGCTGAGGCTGCATCGCCCCTGCTCCAGGAGGCAAGAGCAATGCTACGCGCATGGGAAGCCGGCGACAAGGAGGTGAGAGACCTATGGGCTACCATGAACTCTTGGGTGTATGACGGTTTTGACCAGACATACAACCGTATGGGTGTGGGCTTCGACAAGATTTATTACGAGAGCGACACCTACCTTGAAGGCAAGGCTAAGGTTCTCGAAGGGCTCGAAAAGGGTCTCATGTACAAAAAGGAGGATGGCTCGGTTTGGGCTGACCTCACCGAGCAGGGACTCGATCACAAGCTCCTGCTACGCTCCGACGGCACCTCTGTGTATATGACCCAGGATATTGGCACCGCCAAGCTCCGCTACCAGGATTACCCCATCGACAAGATGATATATGTGGTTGGCAATGAGCAGAACTACCACTTTCAGGTGCTCTCGCTCCTTCTCGACCGCCTCGGATTCAAATGGGGCAAGGACCTCGTGCACTTCTCCTACGGAATGGTGGAACTGCCCGAAGGCAAGATGAAGAGCCGCGAAGGAACAGTTGTTGATGCCGATGACCTTATGGATGAGATGGTTAACACCGCCAAGGCTGTGAGCAGCGAGCTTGGCAAGCTTGACGGCTGTGATGAGGCTGAGATTGCCGAAATAACCGAAACGGTGGGACTCGGTGCGCTGAAATACTTCCTCCTGAAGGTTGATCCGCGCAAAAACATGACCTTCAACCCTAAGGAATCCATTGACTTCAACGGCAACACGGGACCATTCATTCAATACACCTACGCGCGTATCCGCTCTGTGCTCCGCAAGGCTCAGGAAGCGGGAATGAAGATTGGCGGATTCACCGGAGTAAAGCCCGGAGAAAGAGAAATCACCCTCATTCAGCGTCTCGCCGACTTCCCCGCTGTTGTGCAGGAAGCGGGCAAGACCTACAGCCCCGCGCTGATTGCCAACTATGCTTACGACCTTGTCAAGGAATACAACCAGTTCTACCACGACTGCTCTATCCTCAAGGAGGAAAACGAAGCGGTGCGCTCAATGCGCCTCACCCTGTCGGCGGTAACAGCCGACACAGTGCGCACAGCCATGTCGCTTCTCGGAATAAAAGTTCCGGAAAGAATGTAACAAAACTCTCAAATCAATAACTATTAATAACTTATGGAAAATTATCAGAACTACTACTCTCAGACTGAGCAGGCACTTGACTCTAAAGTCTCAGCCGTGATGAAGCGGGTATATGTAAAAATGTTTCTTGCCCTGCTTGTAACAGCATTTGTGTCGCTCTTCTGCGCCGCCTCACCCTCAGCGATCAGCTTCTTTACAACACACAGCGGATTTATGTGGGGTATATTAATTGTAGAACTCGTGCTCGTGTTTGCAATCACCGGAGCAATCAACAAAATGAGCTCAGGCACAGCCACCATGCTCTTCTTCCTTTTCGCGATTGTCAACGGAGTCGCACTGTTCCCTATCTTCCTGGTTTACACCGGTGTATCTATCGCCAAGACATTCTTCATCACCGCCGGCACATTCGGTGCAATGAGCATTTACGGCTATTTCACCTCTCAGGACCTCTCGAAATGGGGCTCAGTGCTTGTCATGGCACTCTTCGGACTGATTATCTGCAGCGTTGTCAACATCTTTTGGGCTAACAGCACATTCGAATGGATTATCTCCGGCGCAGGAGTGCTCATCTTTGTGGGACTCACCGCCTGGGACACCCAGAAAATCAAAAGCTGGGCCGCTGCAGCTCCTGCTGAATCAACATCGAAGCTCGCCACTATCGGCGCACTCTCGCTATACCTCGACTTTATCAACCTCTTCCTCTACCTTCTCCGCTTCTTCGGAAACAGCAGAGACTAATTTTTTTAATGTTATAAATACCTGGGCAACCGTTATTCCTGCGGTTGCCCTTATTTTTTTCCATTTTTTTTTTACCTTTGCACATCATTTCGTGAAGAATGACTGATTTCAACGCCATAAAACGCGACATAGCACCCGAACTCGAACAATTGCGACGCTCCATGAGCGACGCTCTGAAATCATCCAATCCGCTCATGACCAAAGTAGTGGAGGGATACCTTGACTCCAAGGGTAAGCTCATTCGCCCGGTACTCGTCATTCTCACAGCCAAGCTTCTCGGAGAGGTTTCGCATAAAGTCATTGAATCTGCCGCTGCCGTGGAGATGCTTCACAATGCCTCCCTTATCCACGACGATGTGGTGGACGATTCCAAACTCAGAAGAGGCAAGCCGACTATCAACAGCATCTGGGACAACCACATTGCTGTACTCGTGGGAGACTTCTTCGTGTCAAGCGCTCTACAGAAATCAATCTCTACGGGCGACATCAGAATTGTTGAATCACTCGCCAAACTCGGTAAGCTGCTGTCAATTGGTGAGATAGATCAGATTTACAACGCGCGGAACCATCGCCTCGATGAAGAATCTTACTTCACCGTTATCACCAGAAAAACAGCTTCGCTCTTTGTTAGCTGCGTTGAAATGGGCGGATACGCCGTGGGAGCGACCGAAAATATGATTGAGCCGATGAGAAAATATGCTCACCTGCTCGGACTATGCTTCCAGATAAAGGATGATATTTTCGACTACTTCTCCGACGAAAAAATCGGTAAACCAACCGGCAACGACCTCAGAGAGGGCAAGATAACGCTTCCGCTGCTCAATGCCCTGTCTCACACCGAGCTGCCCCGGACAGCCGAGATGCTCGCACTCATTGAAAAAGATGAGCTTACTGCCGATGAGATTGCAACCTTGATTCAGTTTGCCAAAGATGCAGGAGGCATTGACTACGCTTTCGCCACCATGACCAAAATCGGCGAAGAGGCTCGCCGACAACTCGAAGTATTCCCGGAATCACCCGCTAAAAAAGCACTTGACGATATCATCGCATACATTATCAACCGCGACATCTGATACACCTTATTATATATAAGGGAGAATCAACCCACACATTCTTCAAAAAATTGTAACAGATTTTTACAAATAAAAAGATATTTGTTTTTATCTTTGTAATCAAATCATAACCCACTGTTACATTAACACATGAGTTACAGCTTTTTAGACTTTCTTGGTCTGTTAGGTGCCGTAGGATTGTTCCTTTAC
This sequence comes from Paramuribaculum sp., assembly GCA_029062075.1. Lineage (GTDB taxonomy): Bacteria > Bacteroidota > Bacteroidia > Bacteroidales > Muribaculaceae > Paramuribaculum. Next base: position 5,404 of record JAIDQW010000211.1, on the reverse strand, counting down.
GGCATGAAAGTAATGAGTGAAGGACTACAGAAAGCCGCCGGAGACCGTCTGCGAAACATTCTCTCCGCCATGACCCGAAACCGCTTCACCGGTACTCTCACAGGTTTTCTCATCACCGCACTCATTCAAAGCTCCTCTGCCAGCACCGTGATGGTGGTGAGCTTCGTTAACGCTGGACTCATGTCTCTCGCACAGTCTATGGCTGTGATTATGGGTGCAAATGTCGGCACCACCTTCACCGCATGGATTATCGCCCTTTTCGGATTCAAAGTCAACATCTCGGCATTCGTCCTGCCGCTTATAGGTCTGGCAATACCTCTTCTATTCACCAAAAAGAGCCGGAACAAATCTATCGGTGAGTTCCTCATCGGCTTCGCATTCCTCTTCATGGGTCTCGACATGATCAGCAAATATGTGCCTGACATGCAGAGCAATCCCCAGATGTTTGCATTCCTCCAGAGCTATTCCGACATGGGATTTGGATCGGTACTCATTTTCGTGCTCACAGGTATTATACTCACAGCAATCATCCAGTCCTCCGCCGCCACATTTGCCATCACCCTTATAATGTGCTCAAAGGGCTGGATTCCTTTTGAACTCGCTTGCGCCATTGTACTCGGCTCTCACATAGGCACAACAGCCACACCGTTGCTCGCTTCACTCAGCGGAAACGTTGCCGCGAAGCGCACCGCGATGGGGCACCTGATGTTTAATGTGTTCGGTGTCGCATGGATGCTATGCGTCTTTAATCCGTTTGTAAATCTATCTGCCTGGATAACAGAGGCTATCGGACAGGGTAATCCGGAGACACTCTATAAGTTTGTCAACGAGATACGAAGCACCGACCCCGACACATACAACCACCTCTTTGACGGAACTATGTTCTCCGACAATTCCGCCGTTGCCCGCGTGGCTGTCCTCCAGATGAGCGTGTCATTCGGCATGTCTATTTTCCACACCGTCTCCAATCTCGTCAACCTGTCAATAATGATATGGTTTACGAAATTATATGTCAAGCTCGTTGAAAAACTCGTGCCCGCTAAGCACAAGGAGGACGAGGAATTCCAGCTCAAATTCATTTCCGGCGGTCTCATGAACGCTTCCGAGCTCAATATCGCGCAGGCAGAGAAAGAGATAGCCGTATTCGCCGAAAGGGTGCAGCGAATGATTGGAATGGCGCAGAAGCTCCTCCACATGAAGGACGACTCAGAGGAGTTTGCAAACATGTTCTCACGGCTTGAAAAATACGAGGACATTTCCGACCGCATGGAAATTGAGATTGCCCACTACCTCAACCGTTGCTCCGAGGGCAGGCTCTCCAATGAAGGTAAGCTCAAAATAGCCCGAATGCTCCGGATGGTCAGCGAAATAGAAAGCATCGCTGACTGCTGCGTTGGAGCCGGAAAAATTCTCATCCGCAAACAGCAGAGCCATGTGGTGTTCAACGACGAGATATATGCCAACATCGACTCTATGTTCGGCTATGTGGAAAGCGCTATGACCCAGATGGTCAAACTCCTCTCCAACATCGACCACGCCCGCGAGCAGGAAATCATCGTCTCCTACAACAAAGAGCGCGAAATCAACAATTTCCGCAACCAGCTCCGGACTGCAAATATCGAGAACATCAACTCCAAGCATTATGAGTATCAGGCGGGTATCTACTACATGGACCTTATCGCTGACCTCGAAAAAACCGGCGACTACATCATCAATGTCGTTGATGCTGTCAGGGAGCAGGTCCGCTCGGTACCGGCGTAAACTCTACAAGCAGAACCACATATTACAACCGCGTTAATTTTATGTGACAAATCGGCAACAATTCATATCTGCCGATGTTTCACTCGCACTTAAATGTTAATTTTGTATCGCAAATATAGCATTTAACACTCCTTCGTTCATCACTTCACACTATGCCGGAAGTAAAAAATACCGGAAATATCCCCTCTGCACGGCTTCTCATTGTAGATGCCGACAGTATGATTTGTGAACTTCTGCAATATAAATTTCAGAACGAAGGATATGCTGTGGATATTGCTCATACCGCACAGGAGGCACTCTCACACCCCATCGGTTCATACCACCTCATTCTTTTCGACCTCATGGCTGACGAATTCAACGGAATCAGGTTTGCCAGAGAGCTCAGAGACCGCTCGGAAACAAGAAATGTACCGCTAATTGTCATTTCTGCGGACGACAACGAGGACAGAGTTGTTGAAGCGCTCGATGCCGGAGCCGACGACTATATTGTCAAACCATTCTCCGCAAGAGAGCTCGTGGCAAGAGTGCGCTCGGTGCTCAGAAGACGAATGGCTACCGCGCGACGCATGAGCAATGTCATGAAGTACAAGGACCTGTCCATCGACTTCTCCACATCTGTGGTTTCTATCGCCGACAGAAAAATATCACTGACACCCACAGAGTACCTCATTCTCGCAATGTTTCTGCGTCACCGCAACCAATTCTTTGATAGAGCGGAGATTATCCACGAAGCATGGGAAGAGGAAGGAGCATCGGAAAGAGCAGTTGACACCAACATTTCACGACTCAGAAAAAAACTCGAAGAATACGGTAAAAATATCGTCAACCGTCAGGGCTTCGGCTACGGATTCATTGAATGACCAAAACCCCATCACTCCTCAACTGTCACACCCCCTCGCTCATTGAAGCCGGATGTGATGAAGCCGGACGAGGATGCCTCGCAGGACCGGTGTATGCCGCCGCCGTGATTTTGCCCCAATCATTCTACCACCCGCTGCTAAACGACTCCAAGAAACTCACTGAAAAACAGCGCGAAGAGCTCCGGCCCATTATCGAAGAATCCGCAATAGCATGGGCGGTGGGAGTGGTTTCACCAAAGGAAATAGATGAGATTAACATTCTTCAGGCATCATTTCTCGCAATGCACCGCGCGCTGGAAGCGCTCACCGTGGAGCCACAGCACATTATCGTTGACGGAAACAGATTCAAACCTTTCAGAAACATCCCATTCACACCCATTGTGAAAGGCGATGCCAAATATGCCAACATCGCCGCAGCATCCATTCTCGCAAAAACACACCGCGACGAGGAGATGACCCGCCTCGCTGAACAATACCCCGGCTACGGATGGCAAATCAACAAAGGCTACCCCACAGCAGCCCACCGGCAAGCCATTGCCCAGCTCGGACCAACCCCCCTCCACCGCACCACCTTCCGCCTCCTCCCACAGGATTAGAACAGTACGGACATGATGCATCATGTCAAACACCCCCACTGGTGAAGGATAGCACCGGAGGTGCGCCGCTGTGCTCCGGCAGAGTAGAGACAGGATGCATCATGTCAGACACCCCCACAGATGAAGGATAGCACCAAAGGTGCGCCGCTGTGAATAACCCCAGCCAAGCGGAGCGCAGGCTGGGGATAAGGAGCCATAAAAAAAATACTGAGCCTCGGAGAGGCGATGCTGTGGTAATATTATTATCTTTGTCATAAAATCAATGACCATGAGTAAAGTAACAGCATTATATCATATCGTTTTTGTAACCAAGAACAGAGAAATGACAATCCCTCAACCCAACGAAGAAAAATTGTACCGTTTTATATGGTCTGTGATTAAATCTTCCGGGTCATCCTTATTACGGATAGGTGGAATTGCCAACCATGTTCACATACTGCTCAATCTGAATCCGACAACCGCACTTTCAACTCTCGTGAGAGATATAAAAAGTCGGTCAAGCAGGTGGATTAAGTTATCCGGTGAGTTCCCTCATTTCACTTCATGGGCATCGGAATACTATGCTTCTACAATCCGTTTTGATGAAAAGTCTGCTGTCATTGAGTACATCAACAGCCAAAAGAAACATCATCTCGGGAAGAGCCTCGATGAAGAATTCGGCGAGATGTTGAGGCAGTCGGGATATGATTATCTGCCGGGAGACCTTAGGTAGTTCACACAGCATCGCCTCTCCGAGGCTCACTACATGAGGCGGCACTATCCCCAGCCTGCGCTATCGCTTGGCTGGGGTTACTCACAGAATCGCTCCTGCGGAGCTCACTGCTCTTTCCCCTCCGTGACGACAACCCAGCCACCACGTGGTCATTTCCTCATGCGAGCCTCTGTGCTCCGTGCTCCGGCAGAGTACGGACAGGATGCATCAATAAGCCCCCCACCACTGGCGAAGGATAGCACCGGAGGTGCGCCGCTGTGCTCCGGCAGAGTACGGACAGGATGCATCATGTCAGACACCACCACAGATGAAGGATAGCACCAAAGGTGCGCCGCTGTGCTCCGGCAGAGTACGGACAGGATGCATCATGTCAGACACCACCACAGATGAAGGATAGCACCAAAGGTGCGCCGCTGTGCTCCGGCAGAGTACGGACAGGATGCATCATGTCAGACACCCCCACTGGCTAAGGATAGCACCGGAGGTGCGCCGCTGTGCTCCGGCAGAGTACGGACAGGATGCATCAATAAGTCCCCCTATGACAATTTTCCTCCCGTCCCCGTAGGGGGCTCGCTGTAGTTAGCCCGGGGTGAGCGAGCATAGCGAACGTAACCCCGGGAATAAAACAAAACGGTAGAATGTCCCCGTAGGGGGCATGCTGCACAAAATAAATGTATTATATTTGCACCATGTCAAACACATACTCTTCGGTTTTTATTCATATCGTCTTTGCGGTAAAAAATCGTGAAAATCTCCTGCCTACTATTTGGCTTTCGCGCATTTGGGCATATATTTCTAAAATGCTTCTGGCACGCGGTCATAAACCAATCGCAATAGGTGGAACTCAAGACCACATCCATATTCTAATCAATTATAAAATCACCGAAGTCATTCCCGACCTCGTTAGAGATATAAAAATTAATTCCGGGAAATTTATATCTGACAATTGTCATCTTAAATGTAGATTCGCATGGCAATCGGGTTATGGGTGTTTTTCATACGGTGCTTCTCAAGTTGATATTGTGAGAAATTACATTAACAATCAAGATTTCCACCATCGGGGAAAATCATTAAAGGAGGAAATTAAAATGTATTTGGAGCGGTGCGGAATAGAATTCGACGAGAAATATTTGTTTCCCGATTTGGAATGATTAGCTTGCCCCCTACGGGGACATTTTTTCGGGTGCCAGGGTTCCCGGGGTTACACTCGCTGCGCTCGCTCACCCCGGGCTATTTACGGCATGCCCGCTACGCGGACACTACGCCTTCGATTCGCTCCTTCGGTGTCGGTTGGGGACATGCACCCTACGCGGACTATCCTCCGACATTCTAATTAACCTCCGCAAAACCATTTCCCCACCCCGTCCCCGTAGGGGGCTCGCTGTAGTTAGCCCGGGGTGAGCGAGCACCGCGAGCGTAACCCCGGGGATAAAGAACATAACACATCTCGACCCTGTAGGGGTCGCGGTAACGCC
>JAIDQW010000210.1 GCA_029062075.1 Paramuribaculum sp. | reverse complement strand
CATGTGATATGGTTCTGCATCGCTGAGTTCATGCTACTCAACCAAATCACCGGTGCCGTTATCAACAACTATCAGATAACAATCGAGGAGGAGGTGAAAAAGAAAAACGAAGCCGAAGCTGAAACTCAGACCGAATAAAGCGGATTGGCAAATATATATTTTGCTATTCTGAAATTTATATCTACATTTGCAGCCCGAGGTTTGCAATGACCCAACAGTCAGCGCAATAAAAGGGAACCGGGTGAGAATCCCGGACAGTCCCGCTGCGGTAATTTCCATAAGGCACTGCCACAAAGCCACTGGTGAGTAAAAACTCATATCGGGAAGGCGGCAGAGAGCCGGAATAAGTCCGAAGACCTGCCTCACACAAATTAATGTTATTACTTTCGAGGATGAGTAAGCATAAGTTTTCGGTACCTTCAAGGGTTATTTACATAGTTACGGCATTATTGCTTCTGCCTACCGGTACAGTGGCACAGAGTGTTGCAGATACCGATTCTGTAAGCAAATCGCGGACAATCTCCACGGTAACCATAACGGGCAAGCGAAACCGCTCCGCCAACTCCACAGCTCCTTTATATAATATAGGTGTAAACCAGATCAACCGTTTTTCCATTACCGATATCGGCAATGCTGTAAGACGGCTCCCGGGCGTAAATCTACGCGACTACGGTAGTGCCGGGGGGCTTAAAACGGTGTCGGTAAGAGGACTGGGAGCCGCCCACACCTCTGTGGCTTACGATGGAATAATGTTAGGTAACAGCCGTAACGGTGAGATAGACCTTTCCAGATACTCGCTCGACAATATCTCCAACCTGACTCTGCGGATAGGAGACAATGACGATATTTTCCAGACAGCCCGTGCTGTTGCCTCCGCTGCATCACTTTCGCTAACCTCCGCTCCGGCTACAGGAGACGACAGCCTTCATCTGACAGCCAAGCTGAGAGCCGGCTCTTTCGGCTATGCGAGTCCGTCCGTAAAGATTTCAAAAGGGTTCGGTGACAAGTGGGCGGCTAACATTTTCGGCGATTTCATGAGAGCTGACAACAGATACCCTTTCAAACTTAAAAACGGAAGCACAAC